>CAXTVL010000457.1:0-2744 GCA_964247515.1 uncultured Acetobacteraceae bacterium
GTTCTGGAGCTGCGGAACATCGGCTGGGAGGACCGGCTGCACGGCATCGGCTTCGGCGTCGGGCGCGGCGAGATCGTGGGGCTGGGCGGGCTGGACGGCCAGGGGCAGCGCGAGCTGCTGCTGGCGCTGTTCGGCGTGCTGCGCGGCGTCAGCGGCGAGGTGCTGATCGACGGCACGCCCCGCCGTATCGCGAGCCCGGCGCAGGCGAAGTCGCCCGCGATCGGCATGGCGCTGATCCCGGAGGACCGCAAGACCGAGGGGCTGATGCTGCCGATGCCGGTCTCGGACAACATCTCGATGGCGGCCCTGGGCGGCATGACGCGCGGGCTGGTGATCGACCGCGGCCTGGAGGCCCGCCGCATCGCCGAGATGGTGGACAAGCTCAAGATCAAGACCGGCGACCCATCGAACCCGGTCGCGACGCTCTCGGGCGGCAACCAGCAGAAGGTGGTGATCGCCAAGTGGCTGCTCACGGGTGCCCGCATCGTGCTGCTGAACGACCCGACGCGCGGCATCGACGTCGGCACCAAGCAGGAGATCTACCAGTTGCTGCGCGACCTGGCCGATTCCGGCACCGCGATCGTGCTCTACTCGACCGACTACGAGGAGCTGATCGGCTGCTGCGACCGGGTGCTGATCCTCTATGACGGCCGCGTCGTCCGCACGCTGGAGGGGGAAGCCATCACCGAGGCCAACATCGTCGCCAGCGCGCTCAACCTCGACCTGGCGCCGGCCGCGTGACCAACCTGCGGCTGCGGCTGTCGCAGAACGCCGGGCTGCTGCTGGGCGCCGCGTTGTTCGCGGTCCTCTACACGCTGTACAGCGCGCTGCACCCGAAGGGCTGGTCGGTCGACCTGTTCGTGCAGAACGCCAACGAGAGCCTGGCGCTGGTGTTCGTCGCCATGGCGCAGACGGTGCCGGTGCTGACCGGCGGCCTCGACCTCTCGGCCGGGGCGACCATGACGCTGGTGAACTGCCTGGCCTCCACGCTGCTGACCGGCGGCGGCGGGGCGATCGCGCTCGGGATCGTGGCCTGCCTCCTGGCCGGCGCGGCGTGCGGGCTGGTCAACGGCTGCATCGTGGTGTTCGGGCGCATCCAGCCGATCATCGCGACACTGGCGACCGGGGCGATCTTCATCGGCGTCAGCCTGCTGCTGCGCCCCTCGCCCGGCGGCAAGGTCGACGAGGACCTGTCCTGGGTCACGACCAACGCGCTGTCGGAGATGGACACCACCTACCATTGGTTCCCGAACGGCGCTCCCGGATGGTTCGCGCACGGCGCGGGGCGGCTGCCGGTGCCGATCCTGATCCTGCTCGCGGTGCTGCTGCTGGCCTGGCTGCCGTTCCGCCGCACCGTGACCGGGCGCGGCTGCTACGCGGTCGGCTCGTCGGAGGGGGCGGCCTATATGTCCGGCCTCAAGGTGTGGCGCAGCAAGCTCGCGGCCTACACGCTGGGCGGCTTCTTCGCCGGCTGCGGCGGGCTCTACCTCGCGTTGCAGACCGGCAGCGGCAACGCCGACATCACCCAGGCGGGCGGCTACACGCTGAACTCGATCGCCGCCGTGGTGATCGGCGGCACCTCGCTGTTCGGCGGCAGCGGCGGCGCCGTCGGCTCGGTGTTCGGGGCCTTGGTGCTGCGCGCGATCTCGTTCTGCTTCCGGGTGTTCGACCCGGCCGGGCCGCTCGGCTTCGTCGCCAACCCGTTGTTGCAGCCGATCTTCGAGGGGGTGATCCTGCTGCTCGCGGTGTCGTTGGGGGCGGCGCGGGTGTTCCGGGTCAAGAACCGCCTGTCGCTGTTCACCTGATGCGGCGTCTCGCCTGATGCAACGCATAGATCGCCCGACGCTGATCGCCGGCGGCTTCATCCTGGTCATCCTGGTCGCCGGCACCGCCTACACGCTGGCGACCCAGGGCACCGCCTCGTTCATCGAGCCGGCCTACCTGCTGCAACAGCTCAAGATCGCGGCGTTCCTCGGCACCGTCGCGGCCGGCATGATGATCGTCATCCTGTTGGGCCACATCGACCTGTCGGTGCCGTGGACCATCGCGGCCAGCGCCATGCTGGCGACGGCGGTGGGCGGCGCCTGGGCGATCCCGGTGGGCCTTGGCGTGGGTTTGCTGATCGGCTTGGTGAACGGGCTGGGGGTGGCGTTCCTGCGGGTGCCGTCGATGATCTTCACGCTGGGGGTGAACGCGGTGCTGCGCGGGCTGATGGTGCTGCTGACCGGCGGCTTCGCGCCGCAGAGCAACGCGACGCCGACGATGGTCTGGCTTTCGCAGGGGCAGGTGGTGCCGCTGGTGGCGAACGCGGTGCTGGTGTGGGCGCTGATCTCGGCGGCCCTGGTGTTCATGCTGACCCGCACGCCGCTCGGCCGCTACATCTACGCCGCCGGCAACCGCGAGGCGGCGACCTACCTCTCCGGCGTCAACACCCGCGCGGTGCTGGTCGCGGGCTTCGTGATTTGCAGCTTGTGCGGCGCGGTCGCCGGCCTGCTGATCGCGGGCTATTCGTCGAAGGCGTTCCAGGCGATGGGCGACGCCTACCTGCTGCCCTCGATCGCGGCGGTGGTGGTCGGCGGCACCAACATCCTGGGCGGCCAGGGGCGTTTCACCGGGACGGTCATCGGCACGGTGCTGATCGTGCTGCTGGCCAGCGTGCTGTCGGTGATGCAGATGCCGGAGGCCGGGCGGCAGATCATCTACGGGGTGGTGATCATCGCGATGCTGCTGGTGTATGGGCGGAG
>CAXTVL010000458.1:0-2742 GCA_964247515.1 uncultured Acetobacteraceae bacterium
CGGCACCGAGGCGCAGGCCTCCTCGGTCGCCGGGTCGATCACTTCGATCAGGCCGCGCGCCGTCGGTTCGACCCAGGCGCCGTCGATGTAGAACTGCCGCTCGTGCTGCATGGTGGTCCTTGGGCGACGTTGTTGCACGCTAGAGAGACGCGGACGCGACGGCGGGCAGCCCGAGCACGACGCCCTCCTGGATCACCACCGGGTCGTACGGCGCGCGCCCGAACACCTCGCGCACCTGGTCCTCGAAAAAGCTCAGGGGGAGGTCGTCGTAGTCCGGATCGAACGAGGCCTGGTCCCAGCGCTCGCAGAACTCGCTGCAGGTGTCGAAGCACGGGTGCCCCCGGAACCTGTCGCGCGCGTTCGGGTCCCAGCCGTAATGGTGGCCGTAGTACAGCGTCTGGAAGATGCCGTGGTGCTCGACCACCCAGGCGCATTCGTCGCGCACGAACGGGCGTAGGATCTCGGCCGAGAAGCGGTCGTGGTTGCGCGGCGCGAGTCCGTCGCCGATGTCGTGCAGCAGGGCCGAGACCACCCAGTCGAGCCCGGCCCCGTCGCGCCAGGCGCGGGTCGCCGACTGGGTTGCGTGGCGCAGCCGACTGATCTTGTAGCCCTCGAACGTGTCCTCGGCGTGGCTCGCGAGCTCACGCAGCACGCGGTCCGCGGTGCGCGCGACGTAGTCGCCCTCGAGTTCGGCGAGCAGCAGGTAGTCCTCCCTGGTGCCGTGTTTCATCTGCGAAAAACCAACCTGCTTCATGCGATCTTCCCGGTGCGTCTAGCGGGCGTAGTCGGGGCTGCTCGCGTCCAGCAGGGCGCGGGCCTCGGCGAAATGGGCGAGGAACATCGGCTGGTAGCGGTCCCACTCCGCGGCGGTGCGCTCCGCGAGGTCGTCCGGCAACACGTTGAGCGGCTGGCCGGTGGCGTAAGCCAGGACCAAGGTGCGGCAAGCCCGCTCCAGGAAATACAGCGCGTCGAACGCCTCGGCCACGGTCGTGGCCGTCACCAGCACGCCGTGGTTGCCCATCATCAGGATATCCTTGTCGCCAAGCGCGTGGGCGATCCGCTCGGCCTCCTCGCTCCTGTCGGCCAAGCCGCCGAAGGCGAGGTCGATCGCGACACGGCGGAAGAAGCGCGCTGTGTTCTGCTCGATCGGCTTGATCTCGGGATCGGCCAGCGCGGCGATCGCGGTCGCGTACGGGGAATGCGCGTGCAGCACGCAGCGGGCGCGCGGGCGCAGCGCGTGCAGCCGGCCGTGGATCGCCCAGGCGGACGGGTCCGGGGCATCGGCCCCGAGCATCGCCGTTTCGTCGTCCGTGTCCAGCAACAGCAGATCGGAGGCGCGGATGCGCGAGAAGTGCTTCCAGCGCGGGTTCATCAGGAAGCGTCGCCCGTCTCCGGACACCGCGACGCTGAAATGGTTGGCGACCGCCTCGTGCAGCCCGTGCTCGGCGGCCAGCCGGAACGCCGCCGCCAGCTCGGCGCGCAACGCCGCCTCGCCGGCTTCCGGCGCCCCCGCCCGCTTCGCCAACGCCCGCCTCGCCAACGCCTGTTTCGCCATCGCGTTCATTTCGGATCTCTCTCCAGGCCAGGACCGGCAGCGCGTCGGAGTTTGCGGTCCTGTGACTGGAATGGAAGCGAAGAGTTTACATCCCGATCATGACGGATCATCATCATGAATGCGCTCGCGTATCCCAAGCCTCGACCTGCTGTTGGCGCTTGAAGCCGTCGCCGAATGCCGCAGCTTCACCCGGGCGGCGGAGCGGCTGCGCATCACCCAGTCGGCGGTCAGCCATCAGATCAGGCGTCTCGAGGCCGAAACCGATCTCACGCTGCTGACCCGCTCGCCGCACCGTGTCGAGCTGACCGGCGCCGGGGTCGCATTGCTCAACAGCGTCAAGCCGGCGTTGCGCGACCTCGCGGCGGCGTTCTCGGCGCGGCGTCGGATGCCGCGAGAGTCGCTCGGCGTCGAGCTCGAATCCTCGTTCAGCATGAACTGGATGACCCCGCGGCTGGCGCGCTTCTCGGCGCTGTTCCCGGACATCGCACTCAACATCAACATCAGCAACGCGCGCGTGGAGTTCGTGGGCGAGACCGAAATCGCGATCAAGTGGGGTGGCGGTCACTGGCCGGGCTACCAGTCGCGTTACCTGATGGGGCTGCACCTCACGCCGATGTGCCAGCCGGCGCTGGCGGCGCGGCTGCGCGATGCCCGCGCGTTGGCCGGATGCACCTTGCTGCACGACCGCGACCACGACGGCTGGGCGGCGTGGCTCGACTTGGCCGGCGCAGCCGACATCGCGCGGCGCGACGGGCACGTGTTCGGCGACACGGTGGTGCTCTGGCAAGCCGCGGCGCTTGGCAACGGCGTGGCGCTGTGCGCGCTCGAACTCGCGGCACAGACCGTCGAGCGTGGCGAGCTTGCCGCGCCGTTCCCCGATCTGCGCCTCAAGCTACCCGGTGCCTATTACGTGCTCACCCGGCCCGGGCGGGTTCTCAGTCCCGCCGCGATGGCGTTCTCGGGTTGGCTCGCGGGAGAGATCGAGGCGGCTGCGGCGGCATAGCCCGCGATGCGCGCCACCGGCCGCCGCCGGGCCGGTGGCGACGCCCGTCACCCGATCGCCATCAGCTGCGCGTTGCCGCCGGCGGCGGTGGTGTTGGTGCTGACGCTGCGCTCGCGCACCAGCCACTCCAACGGGTAGCTGCCGTCGGGCCGCGCGACGTGGACCGCCACGATCGGGCCACGGC
>CAXTVL010000459.1:0-2738 GCA_964247515.1 uncultured Acetobacteraceae bacterium
GGTGCCGGCCTGACGTTCAAGCGGCGCCGACCGCGCGCCGCCGCTTGACCGGCTGCGGCATGGCGCCGGGCGGGTCGTCGGGGCTGGCCAGCGCCGCCAGCAGCGCCTCGCGCAGTTGCGCCAGCTTGCGGTCGTTCTCGATCTTCAGGCCGAACACGTCCTTGACGTAGAACACGTCGACCGCGCGCACGCCGTAGGTGGTGACGTGGGCGGAAGCGATCTGCAATCCCTGGTCGCTGATCGCGGCGGTGACGTCGTGCAGCAGGCCGGGACGGTCGCGACCGTTCACCTCGAGCACGGTGTGGGTGTTGCTGGCGCGGTTGTCGAGCACCACGCGCGGCGGCACGTGGATCGCGCGCATCCGCCGCCCGAGCAGCGCCTGCGAGGTGCGCCTGATTTCGGCGCGCAGCCGGATGCGCCCGCTCAACGCCTGCTCGATCAGCACGTAGAGCCGCGCCAGCCGGTGCGGCGCGTCGAACGCGCCGCCGGCGGCGTCCTGCACCCAGAACGTGTCGAGCGCCATGCCGTTGGTCAGCGTGTGGATGCGCGCGTCCACGATCGAGGCGCCGGCCACCGCGAGCGCGCCGGCGATGCGGCTGAACAGGCCGGCGTGGTCGGCGGCGTAGACCGTGACCTCGGTCACGGCGCGCGCCGGCAGCGGCTGCGTCTCGACGGTGAGCGGCGCGTGGCGCTGTTCGGCGTCGCGGATCAAGCGGGCGTGGCGGGCGTGGCTCTCGGGGTCGAAGCTCAGCCAGTAGCCGGCGTAGCCCAGCGAGAAGAACCGCTCGCGCTCGGCCTCGTCCCAATCCTCCAGCAGCAGGGCGGCGGCGTCCTTGGCGTCGCGCACCCGCACGTCGCGCTCGGCGGTGGACAGGCCGCCGGCCAGCACCTCGGCCACACGCGAGAACAGCTCGCGCAGCAGCGTCGCCTTCCAGCCGTTCCACACCTTGCTCGAGACCGCGCGCATGTCGGCCACGGTGAGCACCAGCAGCAGCCGCAGCCGCTCCGGCGACTGGATGGTGTCGGCCAGGTCGAGGATGGTCTTGGGGTCGTCGATGTCGCGGCGGAACGCGGTCTGGCTCAACAGCAGATGGTGCAGCACCAGCCAGCTCACCATCTCGGTCTCCTCGGCCGACAGGCCGAGCGTCGGGCACAGCTCCTGCGCCACCTCGGCGCCCAGCTCGGAATGGTCGCCGCCGCGGCCCTTGGCGATGTCGTGCAGCAGCATCGCCACATACAGCGCGCGGCGCGACTGCAGCGCGTCGACGATGCCGGAGGCGACCGGCGCTATCTCCGCAAGCTCGCCGTGCTCCAGCGTGTTGAGCACCCGCACCGCCTCGATGGTGTGCTCGTCGACGGTGAACACGTGGTAAGTGTCGAACTGCATCTGGCCCACGATGCGCGCCCAGTCGGGCAAATAGCGGCCGAGCAGCCCGGTCTCGTTCAGCACCGCGAGCCACTTGGCGCCGTCGGCGTGGCGATGCTCCTCCTCGCTGCCGCACAGCAGGTCGAGGAAGGTCGCCGCCGCCTCCGGGTCGCGGCGCAGCGCCACGGCGCGGCGCTCGCAGCGGATCATGGCGCGGATCGCCAGCGGGTGCAGGGCCAGGCCACGGTCGCGCGCCACCACCAGCATCCGCAGCATCTGGATCGGCTCGGCGTGGAACGGGCGCGACGGCTGCGGCAGCAACATCCCGTCGGCCAGCACGAAGCCCGCGGTGAGCAACGCGAGATCGGTCTGCGGCGCCAACGCCGGCGGCCCGAGCGCCGCGCGCAGCAGCGCCGGCTCCAGCACGTGCGTCAGCCGGGTCACGTCGCGCGCGGTCAGGAAGTAATGGCGCATGAAGCGCTCGACGCCGTCCTGACGGCCATGCCGGGTATAGCCCATGCGGGCACCGACCACTGGCTGCAGGTCGAACGTCAGCCGCTCCTCGGCGCGGCCGGAGACGTAGTGCAGGTGGAAGCGCAGCGTCCACAGGAAGTCCCAACATCGCACCGCGAGGCGGCCCTCGGCGTGGCTGATGACGCCGCCGGAGGCGCCCTCGGCCTCGGTGAGCGTCATGATGCTGCGGATGCCGAACACGTAGCGCGCCATCCAGTACAGCGTCTGCAGGTCGCGCAGGCCGCCGCGGCCCTCCTTGATGTTCGGCTCGACCACGAACGGGCTGTCGCCGTAGCGGCGGTGGCGCAGGTCGCGCTCGGCGCGCTTGGCGGCCAGGTAGGCACCGGCGCTCCCGGCGTCGCAGGCCGCCGCGAAACGGGCGGTGAACTGCTCGAACAGCGCCGCGTCGCCGGCGATTCGTCGCGCGTCCAGCAGCGAGGTGCGGATGGTGGCGTCGGCCCCCGCCTCGGTCAGGCAGTCCTCGATCGAGCGGGTGGCGTGGCCGACCTTGAGCCCCAGGTCCCACAGGAAGTAAAGCATGTACTCGACGACCTGCAGCACCGCCGGCGAGGCGCCGTCGCGGGTGATGAACAGCAGGTCGACGTCGCTGAACGGCGCCAGCACGCCACGGCCGTAGCCGCCGGTCGCGGCTACGGTGAGGCCGCCCAGTTCGGCCGCCGCCGCCTCACCCTGCAGCCGCGTCGCGTGGTCGTAGAGCTGCGCGATCAGCCCGTCGGTATGGCGCGCCAGCAGCCGGGCCACGGCGATGCCGCCTACGGCACCGCTCTCGAAACTGTCACGCACCTCGGCCTGGACGCGCGCGAGGTGGCGGCGAAACAGCGCCAGCACCGCCTCGCGC
>CAXTVL010000460.1:0-2736 GCA_964247515.1 uncultured Acetobacteraceae bacterium
CCCGGGCGCCGTGCTTGACGACGACGCAGCCGATCCCGCGCGCCAGCAGCTCGCGCGCGGCGGCCTCCTCCTCGCCCGCCTCGGTGAACAGGAACAGCTCGGGCCCGCTCGGCAGGAACAGGTCGGTCTGGCCCAGGATGCGCTCGAACGCGGCGCGGCTGCCGGGCTGGCCCAGCAGCTCGTGGCGCACGTTGGGGTCGAACGAGACGCTGCCGCCGCGCCGCTTCACGTCCTCGACCGCGGCCTCGGTGGCGGCCACGACGCGCGGGCCGAACAGCGACGAGCCCATGACGTGCAGATGGTCGCAGCCGCCGATCACCTCGCGCGCGTCTCGCGTCCAGTCGATGCCGGCGCAGGCGCTGTGGCGGAGGTTGAACACGAAGTCGCGCGCCCCGTCCGGCCGGTAGCGCACGAAGGCGCTGCCGGTCGCGGCCCCGGGATCGACGCCGATGGCGCGTACGTCGACGCCGTCGCGGGCCAGCCGGTCGACGCACAGCGCCCCGAAATCGTCCTGGCCGACGCGGCTCACGATGGCGCAGGGCTGGCCGAGCCGCGCCGCCTGGTCGACGAAGATGGCGGGCGCGCCGGACGGGTAGGGGCCCGCGAGGCGCAGCGGCTCGCGAAAGCCATGGCCGGCGTCGAGCGCCATGATCTCCACCAGGATCTCGCCGATCGTGCCGATCTTCCTCACGAGACGATCCCCAACCGGCGCAGCGTGGCACGATTGCGGGCGATTGCCGCCGCCGGGTCGCGCCGCGCCTCGTCCGACTCCTCCTCGATTACCAGCCAGCCGTTGAACGCCGGCGCGTCGCGGACCAGGGCGACCACCGCCGCCGTGTCGCACGCTCCGTCGCCCAGCATTCGCCAGGCGCCGTGCGCGTCGACGTCCTTGAGGTGCAGGTAGCGGATGCGGTCGCGGTAGGTGGCGAGCGTGTCCAGCAGGTCCTGGCCGCCGCGCAAGATGTGCCCGGTGTCCGGCACCCAGCCCACCAGGGCCAAGTCCAATAGGGCGAACATCGTGTCGTAATCGGCGCGGGTGAGCAGCAGCGTGTCGTGGTGCGAGGAGGGATGCACCGCCACCGGGACGCCGGCACGTGCGCCGCGCTCGCCGGCGGCGTTGTAGAAGCGGGCGGCGGCGGCGAACTTCGCCGCGCGCGGTCCGCGGCTCGTGACCGTGGCGCTGCCTAACGAGACGTGGGCGCCGGGTAACTCGGCCGCGACGGCGAGCGCCGCGGCGGCCGCCGCGAGGTCGGTCTGCGACGCCATCGGTTCGGTGAAGCCGCTGGCGCTGCCGCAAGCATAGGCGACCAGCGTGAGGCCGTGCCGGTCCAGCGCACGGGCGAAGGCGTCCGGCTCACCCCGGTAGCGGCCGATCATGGTATCGGTGATCTCGATGCCGGCGTAGCCGGCGTCGGCGATGGCGGCGAGCAGCTCATCGGGGTCGCCGCGCCAGGCATCGCCCAGCATCTCCCAGGTGAAGGTCTGGCAGGCGGCGGTCAGGGCGGCAGGTTGCATCGCACGGTTCATCCCTTGACGGCGCCTTGGGTCAGCCCCTCGATGATACGGCGCTGGAAGAACAGCACCAGCAGGATCAGCGGCACCGTGACCACCACCGAGGCGGCGGCAATGTCGCCCCAGGGCACGTAGTAGAGATTGGTGAAGTTTGCGATGCCGACCGGGACGGTCTGGTGCGCGGGCGACGAGGTGAACGCCAGCGCGAACATGAACTCGTTCCAGGCGGCGATGAACGCCAGCAGCCCGGTTGTGACCAGGGCCGGCGTCGACAGCGGGAGCAGGATGCGCACCAGCAGCCCGATCGGCCCGATGCCGTCCATCCGTGCCGCCTCGTCGAGTTCGCGCGGCACCGTCTCGAAGTAGCCGAACAGCACCCAGGTTACGAGTGGCAGGCCCAGCGCCACGTAGGCGATGACCAGGCCGGCATAGGTGTCGAGCAGGCCCAGCGACGCGGCGATCAGGTAGAGCGGGCCGACCAGGGCGATCTGCGGGAACATCGAGACCGAGAGGATCAGGATCAGGATGCCGAACCGCCGCCGGACCCGCAGCCGCGATAGGGCGAAGGCCGCGAGCGCGCCGATCGCCAGGCAGAGCAGCGTCGTCATGCCCGCGACGACAAGCGAGTTCAGGACGTAGGCCTGGAAGCGCTTGACCGCGAACACGTCGTAATAATGCGCGAACGTCAGCGGCGAGGGCCAGAACCGCGGGCTGTCTGCCGTCAGCGCCTTGTCGTCCTGGAACGAGGTCGACATCTGCCACAGGAACGGCGCCGCGGACCACAGCAGCACCATGCCGGCGCCCGCGCCGATCAGCGCCTTGTGGCCGCGGCTGCGGGTACTCATCAGGCGCGGCCGAGTTGCCGGGCCACGAGGATCGCGATAACCGCTTCGGTCAGGAACATCGCGGTGGTGATCGTCGAGCCGTAGCCGAACTGCAGGGTCGAGAACAACGTCTTGTAGCTGAGCGTGGAGAGAGTCTCGGTCGAGTCGGCAGGACCGCCGCCGGTCAGCACGTAGACCAGGTCGAACACCCGGAAAGCGTCCAGTGCCCGGAACAGGCCGGCGATCAGCAAGGCGGGCCACAACATCGGCAGGCGGACATGCCAGAAAGCCTGCCAGGCGCGGGCGCCGTCGATCCGCGCCGCCTCCAGCAGCGAGTCCGGGACGGTCTGCAGGCCGGCCAGCAACAGCAGCGCCATGAACGGCGCCGTCTTCCACACGT
>CAXTVL010000461.1:0-455 GCA_964247515.1 uncultured Acetobacteraceae bacterium
CCCGGCGCGGGGGGGGGCGCGGCCGCGGCCGAGGCGCCGCAGGGCGAGCTGGTGCGGATGCTGGTGGGCCGACCGTTCGCCGAGCTGTTCCCGCCGCTGGCGACGCGGACCGGCGCGCCGGTGCTGCGGCTCGACCACGCCGCGTTCGCGCCGGACCGGCCGCGCGCCGGGTGGCAGGCGCCCCTCGACGTGTCGCTCACCGTGCATGGCGGCGAGATCGTGGGCCTGGCCGGGCTCATGGGGGTGGGCCGCACCGAGCTGCTGTCGGCGCTGTACGGGTTCGGCGTCGGCGGGCGCTGGCGCGGGACGGTGGAGATGGACTCCCGCCCGGTGCGGCTCGGGACCATCGGCGCCGCGCGCCCCCCCCGCCTCGCCGAACTAACCCCAGACCCGCCCCGCCCCGGCCTGATGCAGCACCACACATCGTGGTCTAAGGAACGTGAATCCTGGCCCGT
>CAXTVL010000461.1:465-2729 GCA_964247515.1 uncultured Acetobacteraceae bacterium
GTGTAGAGGGACTCCCGCCGGGGGGGGCTGGGGACCATCGGCGCCGCGCGCCGCGCCGGCATCGCCTACGTCACCGACGACCGGCGCGGCAGCGGCTTGATCCTGCAACACAGCGTGGCGCGGAACGCGGTGATGTCGGTGCTGCGGCGGGTGACGCCATGGGGTTTGGTTTCGCGCGGGCGCGAACGCGCGTTGGTGACGCGCGCCCTCGACGAATACGACGTGCGGCCCAAGGCGCCCGGGGCGCGGATCGTCAACCTGTCCGGCGGCAACCAGCAGAAGGTGGTGTTCGCCAAGGAGCTGATGCGCGGCCCGCGCCTGCTGCTGCTCGACGAGCCGACGCGCGGCGTCGATGTCGGCGCCAAGGCGGAGATCTACCGCCGCATCCGCGCCCTGTCCGCGACTGGGCTCGGCGTGCTGGTTGCCTCCTCCGAACTGCCGGAGCTGATCGGGCTGTGCGACCGGGTGCTGGTGATGCAGGCGGGCCGCACCATCCGCGAGTTCGGGCCGGGCGCCGACGAGGCGGCGGTGCGCGAGGCCAGTGCCGCGTGAGGCGCAACCCGCTGACTTACCTGGTGCGGTTCCAGAGCCTGCTCGGGCTGGTGCTGGCGATCCTGGCCGGCATCGCGTTCTCGCCGCACCGGCACGGCCACATCCTGTTCCTGCAGCCGGACAACGTGGCCAACATCATCCGCTCGGTGTCGGAGACCGGCATCCTGGCGCTGGGCATGACCTTCGTCATCATCGCCGCCGGCATCGACCTCTCGGTCGGCGCGGTGCTGGGCCTGTGCAGCGTGCTGACCGCGACCTTGCTGGTCAACCACGGCTGGAGCCTGCTCGCGACGCTGCCCCTGGTGGTCGTGGTCGGCACGCTGTTCGGCGCGACGCAGGGCCTGCTGTCGACCCGGTTCCGCATCCAGGCGTTCATCGTGACCCTGGCCGGGCTGCAGGCGGCGCGCGGGCTGTCGCTGATCGCCTCGGACAACAGCTTCATCAACATCAACTACGGCGAGGGGCCGGGCAACGCGCCGCCCGCCTTCGCCATCCTGGGCGAGCGCGTGCTGGGCGTGTTCCCGGTGGCAACATTGGTGTTCCTCGCGCTGGCCGTCATCGCCGCCTTCGCGCTGACCAACACCCGTTACGGGCGCTACGTGTTCGCGGTCGGCGGCAACGAGCGCGCGGCGCGGCTGTCGGGAATCCCGGTCGAGTGGGTGAAGGTGTCGGTCTACGCGCTGACCGGGTTCGCCTCGGCCGTCGCCGGCATCGTCCATGCCGGGCAGTTCTCGTTCGGCAGCCCCAACGACGGCACCGGCTACGAACTGAACGCGATCGCCGCCGTGGTGATCGGCGGCACCGATCTGTTCGGCGGCAGCGGCAGCATGGTCGGCACCATCGCCGGCGCCATCATGCTGGGGGCACTGGCCAACATCCTGCAGCTCAACGACGTCAGCGCCGCGATGCAGCTCCTCGCGACGGGAGCGATCATCGTGTTCGCGGCGGCGTTGCAGACCTATGTCGGACGGCGTGACGGCGGGTCACGCTGAAACAGGGAGAGAAACGATGCCCAATCGCGCAGTCCTCGCGGCCTTGCTGCTGGCCGGGAGCAGTTTCGCGGCCGGCGCGGCGCCGCTGTCCAAGACCTGCGGGCCGAACAACGACTACGTGATCGGCTTCTCGCAGGCCAACTTCAAGGAGCCTTACCGCGAGCACGTCGACCACGAGCTCGAACGGCTGGTGAAGAACTACCCGAAGTTCAAGCTGGTGATCGCCGACGGCCAGGCCAACGTCAACACGCAGGTCTCGCAAGTCGAGAACTTCCTGACCCAGCAGGTCGACCTGCTGTTCATCTCGCCGTTCGAGGCGGCGCCGCTGACGCCGGCCGTGACCCGCGTGTACAAGGCGGGCATCCCGGTGATCGAGCTGGACCGCCGCACCACCGGCGAGAACTACACGGCGTTCGTGGGCGGCGACAACCGGCAGATCGCGACCGAGGCGGGGCGGTGGGCCGCGACCACGCTGCTGCCCGACGGCGGCGAGGTGGCGATCCTGGAGGGCCTGCCGAGCTCGTCGCCGGCGATCGAGCGGCTGGAGGGCTTCAAGGCCGGCATCGCCGCCAACCCCAAGCTGAAGCTGGTGGCGACCCAGCCGGTCGACTGGATGCAGGACAAGGCGGTGACGGTGTTCGCCGCCATGCTGCAGGCGCACCCGGACATCAAGCTGGTCTACACCAGCAACGACCTCGCCGCGTCGGGCGCCTACATCGC
>CAXTVL010000462.1:0-2723 GCA_964247515.1 uncultured Acetobacteraceae bacterium
GATCGCGGTCGAGCGGTTCTGCCGCAACAGCGCGACGACGTCGCCACACACGGATCGGCGCAGCGCCAGGTCCAGACCGGCAAACGGCTCGTCGAGCAGCACCAGCTCCGGCTGCGGCACGATCGCGCGGGCCAGCGCCGTGCGCTGCTTCTGCCCATTGGACAGCGCGCGCGGCTGCTGACCAAGGACGTGGCTGATCTTCAGCAAGGCGGCGATCCGCTCGACCCGGGCCTTGATCTCCGCCGCCGGCAGCCGGCGCGTCACCGCAAGCGTGGTCATGTCCAGAGCGGGTCGATGGCGGGGCGCCCGGCCAGCACCGCCGCGATGTTGTCCAGCGCCCGGAAGCCCATGGCGTCGCGCGTCTCGACCGTGGCGCTGCCCATATGCGGTGTCAGGAACACGTTCGGCAGGGCGAGGAACGTCCGGTCGAACGCCGGCTCGTCGCGGAACACGTCGAGACCGGCCGCCCCCAGCCGGCCGGAGCGCAACGCGTCCAGCAGCGCCGCCTCGTCGACCAGGCCGCCCCGGGTGGTGTTGACGAACACCGCGCCCGGCGGCAGCAGGGCGAAGGTCTCGGCGTTCATCAACGACTGCGTGGCGGCATCGCTCGGCGCGTGCAGGCTGAGGAACTGGCTGCGCGGCAGCATGGCGCGCAAGTCGCGCACGAACTCGGCGCCGGCCTCGAGCGCTTCGGGCAGCCGGTTGCGGTTGCAATACAACACCGTCATGCCGAAGCCGCGCGCGCGCCGCGCCACGGCGCGCCCGATGCGGCCCATGCCGACGATGCCCAGCGTCTTGCCCCAGACGCGGGTGCCGAGCATCTCGCCCAGCCCGAACCCCTGGCGCCACCCGTCGCGCATGATCGAGGAATATTCTCCTGCGCGGCGCGCCGCCGCCAGCAGCAGCATGAAGGCGAGGTCGGCGGTGCACTCGGTCAGCACGTCCGGCGTGTTGGTCACGACCAGGCCGCGCGCGCGGGCGGCCTCGGCATCGATGTGCTCGTGGCCGACGCTGCAGGTCGCGGCGACGCGCACGCTGTCCGGCAGGCGGGCGATGGTGGCCGCGTCGAGCTTGATGTTGGAGGTGAACAGCAACGCTTGGGCTCGATGCCCGGCCAGCTCGCGCAACGCCGTCTCGGCGTCGATGTCGTGGCCGGCGGGCTCGGGGCAATCGAACTCCGCCGCCACGCGCGCGGCCACCGCCGGCGGGATTTTACGGGCGACGATCAGGCGTGGCTTCAAGGCGCGCTCCCGGCGTGGCTGGCCGGCATCTTGGCGCGTGCGGGGTCACGGTGGAAGGGCGGCCGCCACCGGCCGGCTCGAGAGTGAGCGCTGAAAATATTGCGGAAAACGTTAAATTAGGACGCCCATCCTAAAAGCCGGGATGACGGGGGTGTGATTCGGGTGAATTTCGCTTCATCCGGCGCTCCGCCGCACTGATGGGTTGCGCCGTTTGCCGTGATTAAATAATCGCGTCTCCGTGAGTTTCACAGTCTTCGTTGCGCGATTGTCAATCATAAGTTGGCAACGAAGGTAAATGCTTGTTCTTTACAAAGGTGAAAGCATGGCGCAATCCGCCTCGCGCGTAAGCGACTTTACGAATTCCATCGGCGTTAATACCCACGCCGCTTTTTTCTGGACCAACTACGGCAACACTTCGATGGTCGACGGCGCCCTGTCGTATCTCGGCGTCGCCAACGCCCGTGACCAGCTCTCCAACAGCGGCAACGCCGCCCTGTTCCAGGGCATCCACAACGCGACCGGCGTGAAGTTCGACTTCTCGGTGGCGCCCGGCTCCGACACCAACGGCATCCTCACCGCGATCGAGGGCCTCGGCACCGGCGTGGTCAATTATGTCGAAGGCGCCAACGAGCCGGACGTCTACGGCCCCAGCCTCGGCGCCGCGACGGCCGCGCAGGTGACGATCTACAACGCCATCAAGTCGACGCTGAACGTCCCGGTGATCCAGACCAGCTTCGGCAGCGTCTTCGACTACGGCACCACCGGCAACCAGTCCGCCTACGCCGACTACGGCAACGCGCACACCTATTTCGGCAGCGGCAACAACCCCGGTTGGGCCGGCTGGATCCAGCACCTGAACGCGCTGGCGCAGGAGACCACGCCGGGCAAGCCGGTCATCATCACCGAGAGCGGCTTCTTCACCACCAACAACGGCGGCGACGCCAGCAACATCACCGAGGTCGACGCCGCCAAGTACACGCTGGACATGGTGCTCGACGCCTACCAGGCGGGCGACGTCAAGACCTACTTGTACGAGTTGCTCGACACCAACACCGGCAACGGCAACAACGAGGACAATTTCGGCCTGTTCCACAGCGACGGCTCGGCCAAGCCGGCCGGCGTCGCGGTGCACAACCTGATGTCGCTGCTGTCCGACACCGCGGGCAACGCCGGTTCGTTCGGCACCGGCAGCCTCGGCTACTCGCTGTCCGGGCTGCCGTCGTCGGGCAACTCGATGCTGATGCAGAAGAGCGACGGCACCTACTGGCTGGCGGTCTGGAACGATGCCCGCGTCGCCGGCCCCAACGCCGGGCAAGTCGACACCGTGGCCAACGTCAACGTGACGCTGAGCCTCGACAGCGCCGCCAGCAGCGTCAACGTGTTCGATCCGCTGACCGGCACCAGTTCGGTGGAATCAGCCAGCAACACCAACAACGTGACGCTGAGCCTGCCCGACCACCCGATCCTGGTGGAGATCACGCC
>CAXTVL010000463.1:0-2718 GCA_964247515.1 uncultured Acetobacteraceae bacterium
CCTCGGCGGCGCCCGCCCCGACCATCGCTCGCCACAGCAGGTCCCGGTCGTGCTCGCGGGCCCGCGTTTCGCCGTCGGTGGACCAGCCCATGCGTTCGCGCCACTCGATGTCACGGCCCTGCCACCAGCCGGAGACCGTCGGCAGGTCGTGCGTGCTGGTCATCGCCACCGCCTGCGGCGACCACTCGGAGGGCGGACGCAGGCGATCGCCGTCGCGCTCGAACCACAAGACGCGCATCCCGAACAGGCCATGGCCGATCAATCGCTCCTGGAAGCCGTCCGGCACCGTGCCGAGATCCTCGCCGAACACCACGGCGCCGTGCCGGTGCGATTCCAGCGCCACCAGCCGCAGCATGTCGTCGATCGGGAAGCTCAGGTAGGCGCCGTCGCGCGGACTGGCGTCCTCCGGCACCACCCAGAGCCGCTGCAGGCCCATGACGTGATCGATCCGCACGCCGCCGGCATGGCGCAGCGCCGCGCGCAGCATCTCCAGGAACGCCGCGTAGCCGTTGCGCCGCAGGCCCAGCGGCGAGAACGCCGCGATGCCCCATTCCTGGCCGTTCTGGTTCAGCAGGTCGGGCGGGGCGCCGATCGACAGGCCGATCATGGTCTCGTCCTGCCGGCTCCAGGCATGGCTGCCGCCGCCGTCGGTGCCGACCGCGAGGTCGGAGACCAGGCCGATCCGCATTCCCCCTTCGCGCGCCGCCGCCTGCGCCGCCGCCAGCCCGTCATCGGCCAGCATCTGCAACCAGGCATGGAACGCCACGTCCGCGGCGTGGTCGGCCGCGAACCGGCCGACCGCCTTGCTGTCCGGCGAGCGGTATTCGGCGGGCCAGCTCCGCCAGTGCCACGATGACGGGTCGGTTGCGTAGAAATGCGCGTGCAACGCCTCGAACCGGGCGTGGCGTTCGAGCACGTCGCCGGCTTGCGTCCGGAACGCGTCGAGCCGCGCGGTGTCGATGCCGGCGTCGAAGCGGGCGCGCAGCCGGGTCAGCCGGCGGCGGGCGGCTTCCGGCCAATCCACCAGGTCCAGCGCCTCCAGCTCGGGGTCCGCCGCGGCTTCGGCGTGCAGCACGTTCTGCATGATGCGGCTGGACGGGGCATACGGGCTGAACCGATCCGGGTCGGCGCTGAACTGGGCGTGCACCGGGCTGATCGCCACCGCGTCGGCGCCGTGCCGCGCGGCGCCGCGCACGAACTCGGCCAGCGCCGGCAGATCGCCGATGCCGCCGTCGCCTTGGCGGCGCAGCCCGTACAGCTGCACCGCGATGCCCCAGGGCCGACCCGGCGGCAAATCGTGGCAGCGGGACGGTGCCACCGCGACGGTGACGCGCTGGCCGCCGCAGTGCAGCCGGTGGTAGCCCACTTCGTGCAGCCGCACCTCGTCGGTGCCCTCGACGCGGCTGCCGCTCTCGAGATGGACCGTGTAGACGCCGGGTAGCGCGAGCGCCTGGCCTTGCGCCACGGTGAGCAGCGGCGGCAGCCGGCCACTCGACTCCTGGGCATGGCGCAGCGATTGCTCGACGGCCGCGTCGTCGTCGGCGGCGATCCCGAGCGCCCGCAACACGCGCCGCAGCGTCTCGGGAGCGACATCGTGTTCGTCGTCATGCACGTCGCGCCAGCGCGGCAGCACGCCGGACGCCTCGGCCAGCGCCCGCAGCGAGGTGTCGGTCACGCGCGTTCCAGCAGGTAGGCAACCGTGCTGCGACCGCGCAGTTGCCCGTCGGCGAAGCGGGCGGCGTCGCCGTCATGGCTCTCGAACAGCACCGGACCGTCGACCGGATCGACCGCAAGCATGTCCGGCCCGAAATTGGTGGCGATCACCAGTTCCGCGCCATCGCCCATGGTCCATCGCGCAACCACGCCGCTGGTGCCGAGCGGGGCCGCGCCCAGGCTGGTGGCGCCGGGGATGCGCGCGATGATGTGGCGTTGGCGCAGGCCCAGCAGCACCCGGATGGCGGCGGCGGCCTCGGCATCGTGGTCGCCGGCTTCGGGGCGTGAGAGCTGGTAGGTCTCCACGGCGTTCGGGTCGGGGATCCGCGCGCGCCGCTTTTCGTCCGCGAACGCTTCGAAACCGGCGAATTCCTTTCGGCGTCCCTCGCGCACCGCGTCGGCGAGTTCGTCGTGGTGGTCGGTGAAGAACAGGAACGGCGCGTTGCTGCCGTACTCCTCGCCCATGAACAGCATCGGGATCTGCGGCGACAGCAACAGCAGCGCGGTCGCCGCCCGCAGCGCCTCCGGGTCGGCCAGCGTGGCCAGCCGCTCGCCCATGGCGCGGTTGCCGATCTGGTCGTGGTTCTGCAGGAAGATGATGAACGCGGTGGGCGGCAGATCGCCGGAGGGCTGGCCGCGGGCGCGGCCCTCGTGGTTGCGCTCGCCCTGGAACACGAAGCCTTCCGACAGCGCGCGCGCCAGCTTGGCGGCGGCGTCCTTGTAGTCGGCGTAGTAGCCCTCGGTCTCGCCGGTCAGCAGCACGTGCAGGCAGTGGTGCGTGTCGTCGGTCCACTGCGCGTCCATCAGCCCGGGTGCCAGGTGCCGCGCGTAGTTCTGCTCGTGCTCCATGATCAGGTTGACGTGGCGGCCGGGCTCGGCGGCGGCGCGGATGGCGCGCGCCAAGTCGGCGGGGAAGCTCTCGTCCAGGACGGCGTGCAACGCGTCGAAGCGCAGCCCGTCGAAGCGGTATTCCATGATCCAGTAGATCGCGTTCTGGATGAAGTA
>CAXTVL010000464.1:0-2717 GCA_964247515.1 uncultured Acetobacteraceae bacterium
GTCGCCGGGCGGCGGGACTGGCAGCAGGTGGCGGCGCGCTACACCGACGCGCCCGACCAGGGCGCGCTGCCGAGCGACGCGCAGGTGCTGGGCGTGCTGCAACGCGCGGCGCTTCCCTCCGACATCGTGGTGTGCGCGGCGGGTGGCCTGCCGGGCGAGCTGCACAAGCTGTGGCGGCCCGGGCAGCCGGGCGGCTACCATGTCGAGTATGGCTACTCCACCATGGGCTACGAGATCGCGGGGGCACTCGGCGTCAAGCTGGCGCAGCCCGGGCGCGACGTGTTCGTGGTGGTGGGCGACGGGTCGTACCTGATGATGAACTCGGAGATCGCGACCTCGGTGATGCTGGGGCACAAGCTCACCATCGTGGTGCTCGACAACCGCGGCTTCGCCTGCATCGACCGCCTGCAGCATGTGGCGGGCGGTGCCGGCTTCAACAACCTGTTGCGCGACACGGCGCACCAGACGCTGCCCGAGATCGACTTCGCGGGGCACGCGCGCAGCCTTGGCGCCAGCAGCGAGAAGGTGGCGAGCCTATCCGACCTGGACGCGGCGCTGGCGCGGGCGCGCGCCAACCCGCGTACCTCGGTCGTGGTGATCGACACCGATCCGGGACCGGTGACGGAGGCCGGCGGCGCGTGGTGGGACGTCGCGGTGCCGCAAGTCTCGGTGCGTCCCGAGGTGCGCGCCGCGCGGCGGGAGTACGAGGCAGCGGTCGCGGCGAGGGAGGACAAGGCATGATCCGCATCGGCGCCAACCCGATCGGCTGGTCCAACGACGATTTGCGCGAGCTGGGCGGCGAGACGCCGCTCGAGACCTGCCTCAGCGAGGCCGCCGAGGTGGGTTTCGCGGGCATGGAGCTCGGGCACAAATTCCCGCGCGAGCCTGTGGCGTTGCGCGCGGCGCTGGAGCCGTTCGGGCTCGAATGCGTCTCCGGCTGGTACTCGGCCGCGCTGCTGGAGCGCGATGCCGAGGCCGAGCTCGCCGCCCTGCGCCCGCATCTCGACCTGCTGCGCGCCATGGGCAGCGAGGTGTTGGTGTTCGCCGAAACTTCCAACGCCACGCACGGGGCCATGGGCGTGCCGCTGTCGCGCCGCCCGGTGCTGGCGGCGGGGCAGTGGGCCGAGTTCGGCCGCCGCATGACGACGGTGGCCGACGCGACGCTGCGCCACGGGGTGCGGCTGGTCTACCATCACCACATGGGCACCGTGGTGCAGAGCGAGGCCGACATCGTGGCGCTGATGGCGGCGACCGGGCCTTCGGTCCACCTGCTGCTCGACACCGGCCACGCGACCTGGGGCGGGGCCGATCCCGCGGCCTTGGCGCGGCGCTACCGCGAGCGGATCGCGCATGTCCACGCCAAGGACGTGCGCGCCGGCATCATGGCGAAGGCTGCCGCCGAGGATTGGAGCTTCCTGCGCGCCGTGGTCGAGGGCGTCTACACCGTGCCGGGCGATGGCATGGTCGATTACCCGGCGGTGTTCCGCGCGTTGCCCGGCTACGACGGCTGGGTGGTGATCGAGGCCGAGCAGGACCCGGCGCGCGCCAACCCGCTCGAATACGCGCGCATGGGGTTCACCAACCTGACGCGCTTCCTCGCCGAAGGCGGGCTGGCATGATGCCAAGCCTGCTGGTGCGGCCTCGGGCTCCGGACGCCGACGGCGCCGTGCATCGGGTGACGCCGCAGAGTGCCGGCTGGTCCTATGTCGGTTTCGAGGTCTACGACCTGCGAGCGGGCCAGACGCTGAGCCGCCCGACCGATGGCTGCGAAGTGTGCCTCGTGCTGGTGTCCGGCCGGGCGACGATGCAGGCCGGCGGCGAGGATTTCGGCACGCTGGGTGGCCGCTCCAGCCCGTTCGAGGGCAGCCCGTGGTCGCTCTACGTGCCGGCGCGCTCCGACTGGCGCGTCGTGGCGCAGACCGGGTGCGAGCTTGCGGTGTGCGCCGCCCCGGCCGCGGGCACCTTGCCGGCGCGGGTGATCCCGCCCGAGCAGGTCGGCGAGGAAACCCGAGGCGGCGGCACCAACCTTCGCCACGTCCGCAACATCCTGCCCGACACCGGGCTGGCCGAGAGCCTGCTGGTGGTCGAGGTGGTGACGCCCGGCGGGCACTGGTCGAGCTACCCGCCGCACAAGCACGACACCGACGACTTCCCGCGCGAGACCTACCTGGAGGAGACCTACTATCATCGCCTGGCGCGCGGCAGCGGCTGGGCGTTGCAGCGGGTCTACACCGACGACCGCTCGCTCGACGCGACCATGGCGGTGTCCGACCGCGACGTCGTGCTGGTGCCGCGCGGCTATCACCCGGTGGGCGCGCCGCACGGCTTCGACCTGTACTATTTGAACGTCATGGCCGGGCCGCGCCGGGCGTGGAAGTTCACCATGTCGCCCGACCACGAGTTCCTCGGCTGGCAGCAAGGAAAACCGGAATGAGCAGCGACCTGGCCGATCTCGTCGAGCACTACATCGACAACAACCGCGTGGCGGGCAGCGGCGAGCGCCGCGCCGACGTGTTCGACCCGGCGACCGGGCAGGTCGCGCGCCGTGTCGTGCTGGCCAACCGCGCCGATGTCGACGCCGCCGTGCGCTCCGCCCGCCGCGCGTTCCCGGCCTGGGCCGCGACCACGCCGCTCACCCGGGCGCGGGTGATGTTCCGCTTCCGCGACCTGCTCGACCGCCACGCGAAGCGGATGGCCGCGATCATCACCGCCGAGCA
>CAXTVL010000465.1:0-2711 GCA_964247515.1 uncultured Acetobacteraceae bacterium
CACCCGGCTCGGCATCCAGGTCATCTACCAGGACCTGTCGCTGTTCCCCGACCTCACGGTGGCCGAGAACATCGGCTTCGCGCGGCACCTGGGCGGCCTGCACGGCGTCGACTGGCGCCGCATCCGCGCCGACGCGGCGGCGGTGATGGGCCGCATCGGCGTCGCCCTCGACCCGCGCGCCCGGGTGGCCGACCTCGCCATCGCCCAGCGGCAACTGGTGGCGATCTGCCGGGCGCTCGCGGCCGAGGCGCGGCTGGTGATCATGGACGAGCCGACCGCCTCGCTGACCCGGCACGAGGTCGACGCGCTGCTGCGCCTGACCCGCGAACTGGCGGGGGCCGGCATCACCATCGTCTTCGTCAGCCACCGGCTCGACGAGGTGCTGGAGATCGCCGACCGCGTGAGCGTGCTGCGCGACGGGCGCAAGACCGGCACCTACCCCGCCGCCGAGATGACCGGGCGCAAGCTGGGCGCCTTGATGACCGGCGCCGATTTCGACTACGCGCCCAGCGTGCCCGACCTCGCCGACGCCCCCAGCGTGCTGGCGGTGCGCGGCCTGTCGCGCAGCGGCGACTTCGCCGACATCGGCTTCGACCTGCGCGCCGGCGAGATCGTGGGCCTGATCGGCCTGCTCGGCTCCGGGCGCACCGAGTTGGCCTTGTCGCTGTTCGGGATGCGCCCGGCCGAGACCGGTACCATCCTGCTGCGCGGCCAGCCGGTCGCGATCCGCGACAACCGCGACGCCATCCGCCACGGCATCGCCTACGTGCCGGAAGACCGGCTGACGCTGGGCCTGGTGCTGGAGCAGCCGGTCTCCTCCAACATCGTGCTGTCGATCCTGCACCGCCTGGCCGGGCCGCTCGGCCTGGTCGGCGCGTCGAAGCGCGGCGGCGCGGTGGGCGACTGGATCGCGCGACTGGGCATCAAGGTGGGCAACACCGAGAACCCGGCGCGCACCCTCTCGGGCGGCAACCAGCAGCGCGTCGTGCTGGCGAAGTGGCTGGCGACCGGGCCGCAGGTGCTGATCCTCGACAGCCCCACCGTGGGCGTCGACGTCAGCGCCAAGGACGGCATCTACGCCATCGTCCGCGAGCTGGCGGCGCGGGGCATGGCGGTGCTGATGATCTCGGACGAGATCCCCGAGGTGCTGTACCATTCGCACCGCATCCTGGTGATGCGCGCGGGGCGCCTCGCCGCCGAGTTCCGGCCCGACCGGGTGAGCGAGGCGGCGCTGCGCGAGGCGATCGATGCCTGACGAGCTCCCCCCAGGGTGAGGACGCTCGCCTGGCTCGCGGCGCAAGCGGAAGCCAAGGGCGCCGCGCGAGGATAGCGGCTGTCGTTACCGGCGGGCGGGGTTCGATGCTATGGTGCAAGCTAAGGATTGGGAACGGTTACGATGGACGAGGAGACCCGGCAGTACCTCGACAAGATGATGCAGCACCTCAACGACCAGTTCGAGCGCATCCTGGATTCGCTGTCGGCGATTCGGCAGGACAACGACAACACGAGGGGTCACGTCCTGTATGGGCTCCAAGAGAACCTCACGCTCAGTCAGCGCCTTGGCAAGGTTGAGGACGAGCTTCGCAGGCGGTGAAGCCGCGACCGCCGCCGGACGCGCCCGAGAAGGCGGCGTTGGCGTGGCCGCCGGCGGCGCGGTGAAAATTGGGCCGCCGGTGCGGCTGACGGCACGCGCCGGTCGCATTCGCCTGGAGCCCGGATGAAGCGATCCGCCAAGAGTTCGCTTGGGCTGTTCGCCCGCACCCACGAGGGCCGGCTGTTGCTGGTGGTGCTCGCCCTCGGCGCCGCGCTGTCGCTGGCGGCGCCGTCGTTCGCGACGTTGCAGAACGCGGTCGACCTGCTGACCTCGAACGCCTTCGCCGGCATGTTGGCGGCCGGGCTGCTGGTGGTGCTGATCTCGGGCGGCATCGACATCTCGTTCACCGCCACCGCCTCGGTCGCGCAGTACGTGGCGATGACGCTGGCCAACCGCGGCGCGCTGGGCTGGGTCGGCGTCGCGGCGGTCGGCGCGGCACTGGGCGCGGCGCTCGGCGCGCTCAACGCGGTGCTGATCGGCACGCTGCGGCTGTCCAGCATCATCGTCACCATCGCGACGCTGAACCTGTATTTCGGGCTGCTGATGTTCGCCACCCGCGGCAACGAGATCTTCGCGTTGCCGGACTGGTTCGTGAACGGGGCGAGCTGGGTCGCCTACACCGACGCCGAGAAGAACGAGTACGCGATCACCCTGCCGATGCTGGGCCTGGTCGCCGCCTTCGCGCTCACCGCGCTGCTGCTGAAGCGGACCAATCTCGGCCGCCAGGTCTACGCGCTGGGCAGCAACGCCGATGCCGCGGCGCGGGTCGGCGTGCCGGTGTTCCGGCTCAACCTGCTGGTCTACGGCTACATGGGCCTGGTCGCCGGCCTCGCCTCCCTGGCGCAAGCGCAGAACGCCCAGTCGGTATCGCCCAACGCGCTGGTCGGGCGCGAGCTCGACGTGCTGGCCGCCGTGGTGCTGGGCGGCGCCAGCCTGACCGGCGGCGTCGGCACCGTGTTCGGCACCATCCTGGGTGTCACGTTGCTCGCCTTCTTGCAAAACGGGCTGCTGCTGCTGGGCGTGCCGTCGTACTGGTCGCAGTGCTTCACCGGCGCGGTGATCCTGGCGGCGGTGTCGGTCTTGGCGGTCGAGCGGCGGCGGCAGCGCGGCCCCGCGG
>CAXTVL010000466.1:0-1261 GCA_964247515.1 uncultured Acetobacteraceae bacterium
CGCATCAGCAGCAGGCCGAGCGGCGCGCGCGAGGCGTGCAGCTTGGCATAGGCGCGCAGCGGATCGGCGTCGGCGCGCAGCGGGTCGTCGCCCAGCCGAGCCATGAACGCGTGGCGCTCGGCCGAGGATTGCAGCGCGCAGGCGGTGGGGCCGCTTAAATCGGCGAGGTGGCGGCCGGCCAGCAGCCGCAGCCGCACCGCGCCGCGCGGCTCGGGCGGGAACCCGTCCGCGTCCTCGGCCGGCGTGGCCCGCCTGCGGCCGATCCCTTCCAGCCCGTCGCCGGCGAAGCGCCACATCCCGTACAGGCCGAGATGCACCCGCAGCCACAGCTCCTCGGAGAAGCCCAGGAACATCTGCTTGCCATGCGCCTCGGCGGCCAGCAGCATCCGCCCGTCGAGCATCGCGGCACCTTCGGCGAACCGCCCCTGCGGGCTGCTCGCCTCGACCTGCTTGGGCACGAACTGGGCGGTGAACGCGGCGGCGAGGCGGTGGACGGTATGGCCCTCCGGCATCGTATCATCCAAGCTCGTCGGAGGATTGGGGGAACGCGATGGACGACATGGTGACGCGCGAGCCGGACCGGGGCCTGCGGGTCTCCTCGGCGGTGTTCCTCACCGTCGAGCACGGCATCCACATCGCGATCGGCGTGGTGCTGTCGCTGACCGCGCTGATCGCGCTGGCCAGCGCCACCGCCTCGCTGTGGAGCGCCATGCTGGACTGGGGCAACAGCCTGGGCCTGCTGCTGATCATGGACCGGCTGCTGTTCGTGCTGATGCTGGCCGAGATCCTGCACACCGTCCGGGTGTCGATCCGCTCCGGCACGCTGACCTGCGAGCCGTTCCTGATCGTGGGGCTGATCGCCTCGATCCGCCGGGTGCTGGTCATCACGCTGGAATCCTCGCAGGCCACGCCCGGCAAGACCACGGACGCCAACCACGACCAGGTGTTCCACGCCTCGATGATCGAACTGGGCGTGCTGGGCGGCCTGATCCTGGTGATGGTGGTCTCGATCTACCTGATCCGCCGCAGCCCGCCCAGCGCCGGCGAGGAGTAGCCGCTACCAGGGGAACGGCGACACCCCGACCAGGTGGACGTGCCCGCCCAGCATCAGCGCGTAGGCCACCACGCCGCCGGCCGGCCGCGCCCAGCCGAACTCGCCCGCCACGAAGCGGTTGCGCCCGGCGGCGATGGCCGCGAACGGCACGATCGAGGTGCGCGCCGCGAAACCGTCCCACGCGGCGCCCAGCGCGCGGCGCCGCTT
>CAXTVL010000466.1:1271-2705 GCA_964247515.1 uncultured Acetobacteraceae bacterium
GCCGCTTGGCGTCGATCGAGACGGTGCCGGCCGCGGCCACCACCAGCAGCGAGGCGAACAGCAGCAGCGAGGCCCAATCGCCGTTGCCGACCAGGTGGGTCGCGGACCAGATCGCGACACCGACCAGGAACGGGTGGCGGGTCACGCGCAGGATGCCGGCGGGCGGCCGCTCGACCAGCGCCTCGCCGGCCACCGCGGTCGGGCTGGGCGTGGTCAGGCCCATCACCACCAGCACGAACGCCGGCAGCATCAGCACGAGCGCCAACGGCTTCCACCATTCGAGCTGGCCCCAGGTCGGCCAGTACGGCGCCGCCTTGTACGCCGAGACCAGCCATATGATGCTGGCGAGCGAGGCCACCGAGAAGGCGATCATGTGACCCCGCAGGCCGAGCGCGGCGACCGAGCGGTCGCGCAGCGTGGTCCCCGACCAGCCGAGATGGATCGCCATGAACAGCAGGGCGGCCACGAACAATGATGCCATGGCATCCAATTACCCCGAATCGGCCGGGCGGCAAGGGTGCGGCGGTCACTCCGCCGGCTGCCGCACCGCGACCGGAACCTCGCGACGGCGCAGCAGCCGGCGCAGCAGCCGCGAGGCGTCGTCCATGACCACGTAGAACGAGGGCACGAACACCAGCGACAGCACCGTGCTCACGATCAGGCCGCCGATCACGCCGATCGCCATGGGCGCGCGGAACTCGCCGCCATCGCCCAGGCCGAGCGCGCTCGGCACCATGCCGGCCACCATCGCCACCGTGGTCATGACGATCGGCCGCGCCCGCTTGCGCCCGGCGTCGGTGATCGCCTGGCGGCGCGGCACGCCCCGGGCGCGCGCCTCGATGGCGAAATCGACCAGCATGATGGCGTTCTTGGTCACGATGCCGATCAGCATCAATATGCCGATCACCACCGGCATACTGATCGCCTGCCCGGTCAGCAGCAGCGCCAGGATCACCCCGCCCAGCGACAGCGGCAGCGACAGCAGGATGGTGACGGGCTGGAACACGCTGCCGAACAGCAGCACCAGCACCGCCATCACGATCAGCAGCCCGGCGCCCATGGCGGTGGCGAAGCCGCCGAACACCTCGGCCATGATCTCCGCCTCGCCGTTGTTCCGCACCCGCACGCCGGCCGGCAGGTCGCGCGCCTGCGGCAGCGCGTAGACCTGCGCCAGCGCCGCGCCCAGCGCCTTGCCCTGCGCCAGGTCGGCGCCGATCAGCACCCGACGGGTGCGGTCGTAACGCTCGATCGAGGACGGGCCGGCGCCGAAATCGACGTCGGCCACCGCCGACAGCGGCACCGCGAGGCCGCCTGCGCCCGGCACCGACAGCGTCTCCAGCCCGCCGATGTCCCGGCGCAGCGACGGCTCGACCTGGACCCGGATCGGGATCAATCGGCTGCCGTCGCGGAACTTGGCGAGGTTCTGCGACGCGT
>CAXTVL010000467.1:0-2692 GCA_964247515.1 uncultured Acetobacteraceae bacterium
CGGCCTGCGCCGCGCCGCGCCTGTCGATCCTGGTGCCGGCCTACAACGAGTTCGCCCACACCGTCGCCTGCCTGCTGGCGCTCGGGCGCCAGCCGCCGGAGACGGGGTTCGAGGTGGTGCTGGCCGACGACTGCTCGAGCGACCCCGACATGGCGCGGCTGCGCGAGGTCGCCAACCTGGTCGTGCTGCGCCAGGACCGCAACCTGGGCTTCATCGGCAACTGCAACGCGGCGTTCGGGCACTGCCGCGGCGAGCTGGTCCTGCTGCTCAACAACGACGCGCAGCCCTTGGCGGGCGCCATCGACCGGCTGGTGGCGGCGATGGATGCCGACCCGGGCATCGGCGCCGCCGGCCCCAAGCTGGTCTATCCGAGCGGGCGGCTGCAGGAGGCCGGCTGCGCGCTCAAGCCCAACGGCGACAGCGTGATGATCGGGCTGTTCCGCGACGCCGCCGAGCCGGGCTTCACCTACGACCGCGACGTCGCCTATTGCTCCGGGGCGGCGTTGCTGGTGCGCCGGGCGCTGGTCGGGGCCGAGCTGTTCGACCCCGCCTACCGGCCGGCCTACTGCGAGGACGCCGATCTGTGCCTGCGGCTGCGCCATGGCGGGCACCGCATCCGCTACGTCGCCGGCGCCGAGGTGGTGCACCATCTCAGTGCCACGACCAACCGGCAGGACCAGGCGCGCAAGCTGCAGGGCATCCGGCGCAACCAGCAGGCGCTGCAGGCGCGCTGGGGCGAGCAATTGGCGGCGCTGGACCGCACCCGGCCGATCGCCTTCTACCTGCCGCAGTTCCATCCGACGCCGGAGAACGATCTGTGGTGGGGCGCCGGCTTCACCGAATGGCGCAACGTGGCCCGCGCGCAGCCGAGCTACGCCGGGCACTACCAGCCGCACCTGCCGGCCGACCTCGGCTACTACGACCTGCGCGTGGCCGACGCGCTGCGGGCGCAGGCGGCGCTGGCGGCGCGCTACGGTGTCGAGGGATTCTGCGTCTACTACTACAATTTCGGCGAGCGCCGGGTGCTGGGCACGCCGCTCGCGGTGCTGCGCGCCAACCCGGACGTCGATTTCCGCTACTGCCTGTGCTGGGCCAACGAGAACTGGACCCGGCACTGGGACGGCGGCGAGCGCGAGATCCTGCTGGAGCAGCGCTACGACGCGGCGACGCTCGACGGCATCATCGCCGACGCGGTGGCCGACGCGGCGGACCCGCGCTACCTGCGGGTGCGCGGCCGGCCACTGTTCCTGGTCTACCGCCCGCTGCTGCTGCCCGACGCGGCGTCGTTCGCGGCCGCCTGCCGGGCGGCGTTCGCGCGAGCCGGTTTCCCCGGCGCGCATCTGGTGTATGTCGAGAGCATGGAAGCGGTGGACCACGGACTGCGCCCCACCGACATCGGCTTCGACGCCGCGGTCGAGTTCCCGCCGCACGGCCGCGCCGTGGCCAGCGAGGCCGCGGCCGAGATCGTCAAGCCGGGCTGGACCGGCTACCGCTACGACTACGCCGAGACGGTGCTGGCGTTCCTGAGCCGCGACAGCGTGCCGTACCCGCGCTACCCGGCGGTGTTCCCGAGCTGGGACAACACGCCGCGCCAGCCATTGCGCGGCACCAGCTTCGACGGCGCCCAGCCGGCGGCGTTCCGGCTCTATGTCGAGGGCAAGATCGACGAGGCGCGGCAGTTCCTGCTGGACGAGGAGCGGCTGCTGTTCGTCAACGCCTGGAACGAGTGGGCCGAGGGCGCGCACCTGGAGCCGGACAGCGGCCACGGCCATGGCTGGCTGGAGGCGCTGCGCGACGGGGTCGAGGCCCGCACTTGGAACTAGGTTCTTGGAACTAGGCACTTGGATGTAGACCCGCGCCTCGAGCCGGAGCCGCCGCCGGTGCGGCTGGCCGACGTCCCGGTGACGTTCATCGGCCACCCGTTCGCCGCCATCGGCATGGGCGAGCAGTTGCGCAGCCACGTGGCCGCCGCCGATGCCGTCGGGCTGCACCACCGCGTGCTCGACATCTTCCGCTACTCCGGCCGCAGCGACGAGGCGCACCACGCGGCGCTCGGCGGCCTGGAGATCACCGAGGTGCCGGGCGGCATCCGGGTGTTCCACGTCAACGGCGACGAGGTGGAGCGGGTGGCGGCGGCGCTGGAGGCGCGTGGCGGCGGCATGGAGGGCGGCGTCAACGTCGTCGTGCCGGCCTGGGAGCTGCCGACCTACCCGAAGGTCTGGGCGCGGGCGCTGGCGCGGTTCGACGAAGTGTGGGCGATCTCGCGCTTCGTGCGGGACAGCTTGGCGGCGTCGGGGGTCGAGAGCCACGTGATCGGCCAGTCGATCGAGCAGCCGCCCGGGCCGCTGCTGCCGCGGCGCTGGTTCGGCATCCGCGAATCGGCGTTCGTGCTGCTGCAGTTCCTCGACCTCTCGTCGTACGCGGCGCGCAAGAACCCGGAGGCGGCGCTGGCGCTGCTGGCGCGGCTGCGCGAGCGGGCCCCGTTCCGCGACGTGCAGTTGGTGCTCAAGGTCAAGGACGGCGAGCGCAGCGGCGCCGACTGGGCGGCGGCGCAGGCGCCCGACCCGCAGGTGCGGCTGCTGACCGAGCCGCTCGACAGCCTCGGCGTGCGCAGCCTGGTCGCCGCCTGCGACTGCTTCGTCTCGCTGCACCGCGCCGAGGGGTTCGGGCGCGGGCTGGGCGAGGCGATGGC
>CAXTVL010000468.1:0-2679 GCA_964247515.1 uncultured Acetobacteraceae bacterium
GCCGAGAACGCGCTGGCCGGGGACGACGCCCGCCGCCGGGCCGCGTTGCCGGCGATCCTTGGCCAGATCGCCCGGCTCGACCGCCTGGCCGCCGAGCTGCTGACCATGACCCAGCGGCGTGAGCCGGTCCCGGCCAAGGTCGACCTCGGCGAGTTCCTGGGGCGTTGCGCCGAGGGGCACCGCGATCTCGCGGCCGAGCGCGGCGTGCGGCTCACGGTGGCGGCGGCGCGCACGCCGGTGCGGCTTGATGCCGGGCTGATCGGCCGGGCGGTCGACGCGCTGTTGGCGAACGCGTTGCAGCACACGCCGCGGGGCGGGCTGGTCAGGCTTGCGGGCACGCTCCAGGCCGGCCGGCTGCGCATCGCCGTGACCGATACCGGCCCCGGCGTCGAGCCCTCGCTGCGCCAGACGCTGTTCGAGCCGTTCGTGACCGGGCGCGCCGAGGGCACCGGCCTGGGCCTCGCCATCGCGCGCGAGCTGGTGGAGGCGCATGGCGGCGCGTTGATCCTGGGCCGCTCCGGCAAGGCGGACGGCGCCGTGTTCGAGATCGAACTGAGCGTGGAGGTTTGATGGCCCGCATCTTGATCGTCGACGACGACGCGGCGCTGCGCGAGGGCTTGGCCGAGACGCTGGCCGATCTGGGCCACGCCAGCGCCGAGGCGGCGGACGGCGCCGAGGCGCTGCGCCAGCTCGACGCGGCGGCGTTCGACGCCGTGCTGCTCGACCTGCGGATGCCGGGGATGGACGGCATGACGGTGCTGGCCCGCATCCGCGACCGCGCCGGGGCGCCGCCGGTCGCGGTGCTGCCCGCGGGGCCGACCGCCTCCAACACCATCGAGGGGATGCGGCTGGGCGCTGTCGACCACCTCGCCAAGCCGATCGGCCGCGCGGGCCTCGCGGCGCTGCTCGACCGCCTGCTGCCGTCCCGCGAGGGCGCCGGCCCGTCACCTGCTTCCAGCGAGAGCGAGGCGCTGGTCGGCGGCAGCCAGGCGATGCGCGCGGTGCAGAAGGCTGTGGGGATGCTGGCCGACAGCGAGGCGACGGTGCTGCTGACCGGCGAGACCGGCACCGGCAAGGAGGTGGTGGCGCGTGCCATCCACGGCCACGGACAGCGCCAGATTCATCCGTTCGTGGCGGTGAACTGCGCCGCGATCCCGGCCGAGCTGCTGGAGAGCCAATTGTTCGGCCACGTGCGCGGCGCCTTCACCGGCGCCGTCGCCGACCGCGCCGGCTCGTTCCGCGAGGCGCATCGCGGCACGCTGTTCCTCGACGAGATCGGCGACATGGACGCGGCCATGCAGGCCAAGCTGCTGCGCGTGCTGCAGGACCGGGTGGTGGTGCCGGTGGGCGGCCGGCCGGTCGCGGTCGACGTGCGCATCCTGGCCGCGACCCACCGAGACCTGCCGGCGGCGGTCCAGGCCGGCCGGTTCCGCGAGGATCTGTTCTACCGGCTCGGCGTGGTGCCGCTATCACTGCCGCCGCTGCGCGAGCGGCTGGCCGACATCGTGCCACTGGCCGAACACTTCCTGGCTCTGGCGGCGCACGGGAGTGCTCCGAAGCGGTTGTCGGCCGAAGCGGCGGCGGCGCTCTTGGCGCATCCCTGGCCCGGCAACGTGCGCGAGCTGCGCAACACCATGGAGCGGGTCACGGCGATGGTGCGACAGAAGGTGGTGGTACGCGACGACCTCGATTTCCTGGTCGCCGGGCCGGCCACCGGGTCGGTCGACTGGTTGGCGGGCGAGCTGCCGGAGGCGCTGGCGCGGCTGGAGGCGGAAATGATCCGCCGGGCGCTGGTGGCCAGCGGCGGCAACCGGGCCGAGGCGGCGCGCCGGCTCGGCATCCATCGCCAGCTCCTGCACACCAAGCTGAAAGCGTCCGCGAACCGGACGGGTGCCGTCACGGGGCCGGACGGTCCGGACCCGGGGCCGGAATAAATACCCGTATGACTTCAATATGATGCGCCGTGGCACGCGGCTCGCAGTAGGGCGGCCAGGGCCATTCCGGCCCGGACGAGGACCGATCATGAGACTCCGCAATCCCACCCGCTCCCTGCTGCTCGCGGCGACGCTGGCGACCGGGATCGCCGGCGCCGCCCTGGCGCAGGACGCCGCTGTCTACGACCCGGCGCAGCTCCCCGCCTTCAAGGGCCGCGTGGCCCAGTACAGCCTGACGCCGCGCGGCGACGTCGATGGCGTGATCCTGGACGACGGCACCGAGGTGCACCTGCCGCCGCACCTCTCGACGCAACTTGTGTTCGCCGCCCGGCCGGGCGACGCCGTCACCATCCACGGCCTCAAGGCGCGCGAGCTGCCGATGGTGCAGGCGATGTCCGTGACCAACGACGCCAGCGGCGCCACCGTCGTCGACAACGGGCCGCCGGCGCCGGGCGGGCGTCCCGAGCCCAAGCACGGGCCGATGCAGCGCATGGCGGCGATGCTCGGCATGGGACCCGAGGCGCATGACGGCTCGCACGGTCCCGGTCCGCGCGGTCCCGGCCCACACGGCATGGCCGGGCGCGGCACGGCGATGGAGGATGCCAGCACGGTGAAGATGCCGCTGCACGGGCCGCGCGGCGAGCTGAACGGCGCGCGGCTGGCCGACGGCACCATTGTCCGGCTGCCGCCGCCGGCGGCGGGGCGCGTCGCCGGCCAGCTCGCGGCCGGCCAGGCGGTGTTCGTG
>CAXTVL010000469.1:0-2677 GCA_964247515.1 uncultured Acetobacteraceae bacterium
CGGCGCGGTTGCTGTTGCAGGTGCATGACGAGCTGCTGTTCGAGGCCCCCGAGGCGGAGGCGGAGGCCACTGCCGTCGTCGCCCGCACGGCGATGGAGGCGGCGGCCACGCTGTCGGTGCCGCTGGTGGTGGAGACCGGGCACGGCCACACTTGGGCGCAGGCGCATTGATTGGAACGGCGGTCGTTTTGCGTCCGCCAAAGCCGGGCCGGCAGGCGATACGACGACCTGCTCGTGGGCATCCTGACCCGCGAGTTCAGCCAACTTCGAGCCGGCCACCGTCCCACGATGTCGTCATAGGACGGTGGCCGTGCCGACGCTCTCGGCCGGGACCTACGCGGTGTGCGGCGCGAACAACGTCTTGAGCTGGTCCGCGATCTGCGACACCGCCGCGAAGTCAGTCCCGCCCACCGGCGGCTGCACCTCGCTACCACCCTGCGCCAACTGGCTCGCGTAGCTCGCGAGCTGGTTCAACTGACCGGCCCCCAGATCGCCGACCAGCGACGGCGCCAACGCGCTCACCAAGCCCGCGAACCCGGCGCCGTCGGCCCCCGAGGCAACCGCCGTCGACCCGTCGGACGGCACGAACTCCATCCCGTGCGGCGAGCTCAGCCCGACGATGAACGGCGTCAGCTTGCCGGTCGTGGGATCGAGCTGGTCGACCGCGTTGTCGCTGCCGACCGAGACGTAGATGTCGTTCGTGTTCAGCCCGCTCGCCGCCACCTTCAGCACGTCGTTCGCGCCGGCGTTGGAGATGTAGAACGTGCCCGAATCCGAGGTCGGCACGATCGCGTCGTCCAGGCCCGAGCTGCCCGCCGGCAGGGTCACGAAGCTGGCGCTCTGCTGCGCCGTGCCGGGGTTGGCGATGATGGTGAGCGAGGCGTCGTGGTCGCTGGTCAGGATCAGCGAGCCGTCGGCCAGCGTCTTGAGCGAGTCTGGGTCGGCCACCGGGAGCGGCTGGTTGATTTCGCCGGTCGCGAGGTTGGTGCCGGTGTCGCCCAGCCGTACGATGGACGTGAGCGTCAGCGCGCCGCTCGGCGTGGTGCCCTGGTCGAGCCGCGCGATGACGCTGTCGCCGGTGTTGGCCGGGTTGGTGTAGCTCAGATAGACTTGGTTCCCGACGAACGCCGCGTCGTCGAAGCCGCGGGTGGAGTCGGCGCCGTAGACATAGGGCGCGGCATAGTCGAGCGGTCCGCTGACCGCCTGCGTGGTCGGGTCGATCGTGTACAGGTGCGAGTTGCCGTCCTGGTTCTTCAGCGCGAACAGGTCGCCGGTCGCGGGATCGTATTTCAGGCCGTCGATGCTGCCCGGCAGCGAATAGGTGTGCTCGATCTGGCCCGACAGGCTGTACTGCACGATGGTGCTGCTGCCTTGGTTGGGCTTCAGGCCGGTGGCGTCGGCGCCGTTGCCGTACTCGACGAACACCGAATCGCCGCCCAGCGTCACGCTGTCCGGCTGCGTCGCACCCGAAGCCTCGCCGCCCGTGGCGAAGATGCTGGTCTCCTGCACCACCGGCCCGGCAACCGCATCCGGCGTGAAGATCATGCCGTGGCCCTTGCTCAGCCCGCTCACCAGCACCGTCTGCGCGCCGGTCTGCAGATCGACCTGCACGATCTCGGTGCCGACCGAGGCGTAGGCGTCCGAGGTGTTGAGGTTGGAGGAGTGGTACGCCTCGATCTGGTTGGTGCCGGCGTTGGACACATAGAAGGTGCCGGAACTGGCGGTCGGTACGATCACGTCGTCCAGCGACGAGCCGGCCGGCAGGTCGGTCAGGCTCACGAACCGCTCGGACTGCGCCTTGGTGCCGGGATCGCTCACGATGGTGAACGCGTTGTCGCTGCCGCTGCTCAGCACCAGACGGCCGCCGGAGATCGACTTCAGCGAGTCGGGATCGTTCAGCGGGATCGCCTCGCTCTTGCCGGTGGCGATGTTGACGCCGGTGTCGCCTAGGGCCAGCAGGTCGCTCACGGAAAGGGCGCCCAGCGGCATGGTGCCGTTGTCGAGCTGCTGTAGCACCGGGTCTCCGGGATTGGCCGGATTGGTGTAGCTCAGGTAGGCTTGGCCGTTGGTGAACGCCACGTCGTCGTAACCGCTGGTGGCGCTGGTCACGCCGTAGGAGAGCGGCGCGCCCACGGCGCCGGTCGCGGGCTCGATCAGGCTCAGTCGCGAGTTGCCGTCCTGGTTGATGAGCGCCCAGACCTGCCCGGTCGCCGGGTCGGTCTTCAGTCCGTCGACCGAGCCCGCGATAGTGTCGCTGCCGAGGGCGGTGCCGTCCGGGGCGTAGTGGACGATGGTGCTCGACCCCGACTTTCCGGTGGAATCGGCGCCGTTGCCATACTCGGCCCAGATCGAACCGTCGGACGTGGTGGTGAGCGAGTCGAGGCCCGAGGTGCCGGACGGCCCGGTCGCGAACACGGATGCCTTGTCGGTCGTCGCCATGGGGTTTTCCCTTGCATCTGTTGCTGCGGGACACTCCGGCCCACAGGATGCCTCTGCATCACCGAACAGATGCGCCTAACGCCCACTCAAACCGAAGTCACGGCTCCGACTCCGCAAACAAAACATAAATCTGACCAGCAAGCGTCATCGATGGAGCACGCGAACGGTCAGAACCCGACCTGACTCCCGCCCTTGAGCGCCAGCATCTCGCGCGCCTCCTGCGGCGTCGCGATCTCGTG
>CAXTVL010000470.1:0-2676 GCA_964247515.1 uncultured Acetobacteraceae bacterium
CCACCTTCGTGTTCCGCTCGGCCGAGGAAGGCCGCGACTATTTCGACGTGGTGGCGGGCCGCAAGCCCGCCCCGGGGGGGGGGGGGGGGGGGGGGGGGGGGGGGGGGGCGCCCCCCCCCCCCCCCCCCGCGCCGGGCGCCCCCCCCCCCCCCCCCCACGCCGGCCGGCACCGAGGCGTTCCGATCGTGCCGGATCGACACGCGCCATACCCACGGCACCGGCTGCACCCTGGCAAGCGCGGTGGCCGCAGGTCTGGCGCAGGGCATGGACCTGCACGCCTCGGTGCGGCGGGCGCGGGCCTTCGTGCGCGCGGCGATCCTGGCCGCCCCCGGCCTCGGCGCCGGTCACGGCCCGATGGGCCATGACGTCACCGTCGATGCGGGCCGGCTGCGCTGGGACGTGACCTCGGGCTAAGGCGCGATCGCGATCGTGATCCCGATGCCTTGGCGGCCGCCGGGCTCGATCAGCATGAGCCCCGGCTTGGTCGCGAAATCGCCCTTGAAGCCCTCCGGCGTCGAGACGCCGTGCCAGGGCTCGATGCACAGGAAGTCGCCGCCGGTCTTGCCCCAGATGCCGAGATAGGGGCAGTTCCGCCAGCCCACCTCGACCGTGGCGGCGCCCGGTGCCGCGTAGCGGACGCTGCGGCTCGCGAGCTCATCGAAGATCAGCGCATCGGCGTCGAACAGGCCTTCCCGCAGGGCCAGCTTCCGGCCCGCGACCGGCGAAGGTGTCGACGTAGCCTGCAGCAAGCCGCCGCTCACGGAGCGGATCGGGTGCGCCTCGTCCCGCTCGAATTCCAAGGCGTGCGCCGACTTGTCGCCGCTGCCCGGCAACGGCCAGGCGAAGGCGGGATGCAACCCGAGCGATGCGGGCAGGGTGCGGTCGCCGACATTGGTCACTGTCAGCTCGACGGCGAGCGTGCGGCCGGTCACGCGGTACTCGACCTCCAGGGCAAACCGGAACGGGTACGCCGCCCAGGTCCGATCGTCGTCCGCGAGGGCCAGGCGGCAGCGTGTGGCCGAGCGCTCCAGCCACTCGAACCGGCGATCGCGCGCGAAACCGTGCTGCGTCATGGGATAGGTGCCGCCGTCTTGGCGCAGCACGTCGCCGGGCAGCCGGCCCACGATTGGGAACAGGATCGGCGCGTGCCGCGGCCAGGCCGGTCCCGCCTGCCACAGGTATTCCGCGCCGGCTTGGCGCAGCGAGCACAGCTCGGCACCCTGCGCGTCGATCGTGGCGGCGAGCTCGTCGCCGCCGATTTGGTGCTGCCGGTCCATGCTGACCCCTCCTGCCGTGAACTTGAACGCGCCGCACCGCCGGGGTAGCACAGGGGATGCCGCCCGATCCCTCCCGACCCGCCACGCGTCCCGCGTGCCCGCATTTTTCCTCGGGTCCGTGCGCGAAGCGCCCCGGCTACAGCCTGGCTGCGCTGGACGGCGCGGCGCTCGGGCGCAGCCACCGCGCCGCCATGCCCAAGGCGCGGCTGGCCGAGGTGATCGAGCGTAGCCGGGCGCTGCTCGCCCTCCCGGACGATTGGCGTGTGGGCATCGTGCCCGGCTCCGACACCGGGGCGATCGAGATCGCGATGTGGTCGCTGCTCGGCCCGCGCCCGGTCGACGTGCTGGCGTTCGACACCTTCTCGCGCGCCTGGGCGGACGACATCGAGCGCCATCTCCGCCTTCCGGACCTGCGCGTGCTGGCGGCCCCGTACGGCGAGTTGCCGGACCTGGCCGCCATCGGGCCGGACAGCGACCTCGTGCTGGCTTGGAACGGCACGACGTCGGGCGTCAGGCTGCCCGCCGCCGCCCTCGCCGGGCGCCAGGACGGCGGACTGGTGCTGTGCGACGCGACTTCGGCGGCGTTCGCCATGCGCCTGCCGTACCAGCGGCTCGATGTCGTGACCTGGTCCTGGCAGAAGGCGCTGGGCGGCGAGGCGGCGCACGGGATGCTGGCGCTGTCGCCACGCGCGGTCGCCCGGTTGCGGTCCTACTCGCCGCCTTGGCCACTGCCGAAGCTGTTCCGCCTGACCGCCGATGGCGCGCTGCTGGACGGCGTCTTCCGCGGCGAGACCATCAACACCCCAAGCATGTTGTGCGTGGAAGACGCGCTCGACGGCCTGCGCTGGGCGGAGCGCATCGGCGGGCTCGACGCGCTGGTGGCGCGCAGCGAGGCCAACCTGGCGATCGTGGCCGAGTGGGTGGCGCGCAGCGACTGGGCGGCGTTCCTCGCCGCCGATCCGGCCACACGGTCCAGCACCGCCATCTGCCTGCGCATCGTGGCACCCTGGTTCCGCGCGCTCGACCGCGCCGCGCAACGCGCCGCGGTGGCCCGGATGACGGCGCGGCTGGAGGCCGAAGGGGTGGCGTTCGACATCGCGAGCTACCGCGACGCGCCAGCGGGGTTGCGTCTCTGGGGAGGCGCCACGGTCGAGGCGGGCGATATCGCGGCGCTGCTGCCGTGGCTGGATTGGGCGTTCGGCCGCGTCGCCGCCGAGCACTGCGCTGACGGCCTGTTGCCGGCCGGCGCATGACCGACGACGCTGGCGCCAATCCGGCGCTGCTGCCGGCCGGCCTGCGCGACCTGTTGCCGCCCGAGGCCGAGACCGAGGCGTCGGCGGTCGAGGCGTTGATGGAGGCGTTCGCGGCGCACGGCTACCAGCGGGTGAAGCCGCCGCTG
>CAXTVL010000471.1:0-2180 GCA_964247515.1 uncultured Acetobacteraceae bacterium
GTTGTATTCGCCCCAGTGGCTGATCTCGGTCGCCGCACGCCGCATCCGCTCGGCGACGACGCTTGCCGCGTCGGTCCCGCGCCCCCGCAGGCGGCGTTCGAGCTCGGCCATCGTCGGCGGCAGGATGAAGACCCGCACGAGATCGCTCGCCGCGTCGGTCTGCTGGAGCTGCTGCGTCCCCTGCCAGTCGATGTCGAACAGGACATCCTGGCCACGCGCGAGCGTCGCCTCGACGGCGGCGCGCGGCGTGCCGTAGCGGTGACCGAACACCACCGCCCATTCGAGCAGCGCGTCCGAGTCCCGGAGCCGATCGAACTCGGCAGGATCGACGAAGAAGTAGTCGCGACCGTCGATCTCGCCCGGCCGCGGCGGCCGCGCGCCGCCTCAAGGTCTCGGCCTATGGCGGCTTCTTCGAGCAGAGCCTGTCGCAGCACGTCTACCCGGCGTTCACCAAGGCCACCGGCATCGCCGTGCAGTCCTTGCCGCAGGCCGAGGGAGCGCAGTTCCTGATCCAGTTGGCGCAGGCCAACAAGGGCGGCGCGGCGCCGATGGACCTCTGCCTGTGCGGCCAGGAAGACGTGCTGCGCGGCCGCGCCCAGGCCGTCTGGAGCGGCTTCAGCCCGGCCAGGCTCAGCCATGCGGCGTCGATCCCGGACAACTTCAAGTTCATGGACAAGGACAGCTTCGACGGCGTCGGTGCCATGGCCTGGTACCTGACCTTCGTGGTCAACACCGACGAGATGAAGCCCGCCCCGGACAGTTGGAAGGTGCTGTGGGAGCGTCCGAGCAAGAAGCCGGTCTGGGGCCTGTCCGGCGGCGGCGCCTCGTCGATGTTCGAAATTACGGCAGCTGTCTATTTCGGCGGCATCGGCGTGCTCGACACCCACGAGGGCGTCGACCACGTCGCCGCCAAGATGGCCGAACTGAAGCCCGCCACCAAGCTGTGGTGGGACGACGAGGGCACCATGCAGACCGCGCTGCAAAACGACGAGATCCTGGGCGGCACCTACTACCACGACGTCGCCGGCACGATGATCAAGGCCGGCACCCCGGTGCGCTCGATCTTCCCGAAGGAGGGCGCCTACCAGGGCTTCAGCTCGTGGTGCCAGCCGAGCGCCTCGACCAAGTCCGCCGAGGCGGCCGAGTTCATCCAGTTCAGCTCGACGCCCGAGGCGCAGGAGCTGATCGCGCGGTTCGTGGGCTCCGCCCCGGTGCTGCCGCGCAAGATGCTCTCGCTCAGCGACGCCGAGTTCGCCGCCGTCTCGACCGACGCGCCCTCGATCCAGGGCGCCACGGCGGCGCGGGTGCGCGACACCAAGTATTTCGAGACCGCCTTCACCCGCATGGTGACTGGCTGAGCTCTCGCCATGATGGGGCTTGAGCTGCAGGGCGTCGCCAAGAGCTACGGCGGCGCCGTCGCGGTCGAGCAGGTGTCGCTCGCCGTCCCGCAGGGGCAGTTCGTCTGCTTCCTCGGCCCTTCCGGCTGCGGCAAGACCACGCTGCTGCGCATCATCGCCGGCTTGGAGACGCCCAGCGCCGGGCGGGTGCTGTTCAACGGCCGCGACGTGACCGCCACAGCGGTCCACGAGCGCAACTTCGCCATGGTGTTCCAGTCGCTCGCCCTGTTCCCGCACCTGAGCGTCGCCGAGAACATCGCCTACAGCCTGCGGCTGCGCGGCATGGACGCGCGGCTGCGGGCCGAGCGGGTGGCCGAGTTGCTGGCGCTGATCCGGCTGCCCGACATCGGCCGCCGCGCTGTCTCGCAGCTCTCCGGCGGGCAGCGGCAACGGGTCGCCTTGGCGCGGGCGCTGGCGCAGGAGCCGGCGTTGTTCCTGATGGACGAGCCGCTGTCGGCGCTGGACGCAAGGCTGCGCGACCACATGCAGGTCGAGTTGCGGCAGTTGCAGCAGCGGCTGCGCATCACCGCGATCCTGGTCACGCACGACCAGCGCGAGGCGATGACCTTGGCCGACCTCGTGGTGGTGATGGGCCAGGGCCGGGTGCAGCAGGTGGGGCCGCCGCTCGAGATCTACCGCAACCCGGCCAACCGCTTCGTGGCCGAGTTCATCGGCCAGAGCAACCTGCTCGACGCCGAGGTGGCCGACGGCAGCCATGTGACGCTGTGCGGCCAGCGCCTCGATGTCAGCGAGATGCCGCGCTCGGCCCGGCAGGGCGACCGC
>CAXTVL010000471.1:2190-2671 GCA_964247515.1 uncultured Acetobacteraceae bacterium
TGCCGCGCCCCCCCCACCGGGCGCGCCGCGGGGGGGGCCCCGGGCCGCCTGGGGCGGGGGGGGGGCGGGGGCCTCGACGTGGGGGAGATGCCGCGCTCGGCACGGCAGGGCGACCGCGTCACGCTGTCGGTGCGGCCGGAGAGCGTGCAGGTCAGCCACGGCGACGCGGCGCCGGACGGCAGCCTGGCCGGGCGCGTCACCTTCGTGCGCGACGTCGGCTCGGCGGTCGAGCTGCACATCGACTGCGCCGGACGCGAGATCCTCTGCACCACCGGCGCCGGCCACGCCGGCTGGGCCGCCGACGCGCCGGTGACGGTGCGGCTGCCGCCGGAATCGTGCCACGTGCTGACCCAATGAGCGAGCAGGTCGTGCCGCGCATCGCGGTCGCGGGCGCGTCGCCCGCGCCCGCCCCGCCCCCCTCCCGCCGCCCCCGGCAGCTCGCCGGGCCGCCGCGGGGGGGGGGGCGGTTGCGGGGGGTGGC
>CAXTVL010000472.1:0-2663 GCA_964247515.1 uncultured Acetobacteraceae bacterium
GTTCGGCATGGCCCCGCTCGACGGCGAGCCGCGCGGCAGCGACGCGAGGGTCGCGGGCGGCCGCTCGCTGGGCACGGTGGCCGGCATCGTCGGCTGGGCGCTGACCGTGGCGGTGGTGGTCGCGGCGGTGGCGTTGCTGTTGCTGCGCCAGCCGCAGATCGAGACGCTGTGGCCGCCCAGCCAGCGGCTCTACGCCTGGCTCGGCCTGCACTGACGATCCACCCCTGACCGCTCAGGGCGCGCCGGCGGCGTCCTGATCCGGGCCGACCGCCTGGGCGATCGCGGCACCGACCGCCTCGCCCAGGCAGCGGTAGCCGAGATCGTTGTGGTGCAGCCGGTCGGGCGAGATGAAGTCGGCATACGGGGTGCCGGCCTTGGCCCAGGCGTCCATCAACGCGCCGCGCGAGAACAGGCTGGCCTCGGTGGCGTGGGCGATCTTGGCCAGGGACGCGTCGATGACGGCGTGTTCCGGCACCTCCATGATGCGCGGCGAGCGCTGGTTGTCCATCAGCACGACGTCGATTCCCGCCTTGTGCAGCCGTGCCACGCCGGCCGTGACCAGCTTGGTGAACACCGACGGGTCGACGCTGCGCAGCGCGCCGTTGGCGCCCACTTGCCAGATCACCAGCTCAGGGCGCACCGCCACCGCGTCGGCGTCGAGCCGCGGCGTCTCCTCGGCGGCGTCCTCGCCGTTGACGCCACGGTTGATGACGGCGATGTGCGCGTGCGGCAGCAGCCGTTCCAGCGTCGCCTGCAGCACCCCGGGATAGGATTGGCCGGGGTCGCTCGACATCCAGCCCTGGGTGCTGGACGAGCCCATGGTCACGATGATCGCCGGCTCGTCGCGCGCCAGCGCCTCCCTGAGATGCGGCACCGAGAGCGTCGGCAGCGCGACCGTGGGGCAGGCTGCCGGTTCCGCCGCCATGGCGCGCGGGCCGACGCAGGCCAGGGCCAAGGCGCACGACAGGGCGGCCCCGCCCGCGATGGCTGCCTTCAACGCGGCGGCAACCCGAGCGACCGCCGCAGCAACGGGTCGATCTGCGACTGCCAGCCGGGGCCGAACTCGCGCAGCTTGGCCAGCACGTCGGGGTCGAGCCAGAACCTGATCAACTCCCGCTCGCCTTCGGGAACCGGGCGTCCGAGCCGCTTGATGAAGGTGTCGCCGTGGAACAGCTCGGCGTCTTCCAGCATCTCCTCGGTCAACTCGGGCTCGTCGTCGGGGTCAATCCACTCCGCCGAACCAACGTCTTTCTTCACGTCCATGCATGTGCCTCATCGATATGATGCGACGGGTGCCGCTACGGACGGTCCAAACGACCAGCGCGCAGCGGCCTCGCAAGTATCCCGCAGTCGCGAACCGCACCTCATCACGGTCTTGCTTCACGGCCCGTTTTGTAACCTCGAGGCCCGTGAACACCATATTCTGCGTCGGCGAAATCAAGTCCGCGGTTGGCAAGCGTCACGGCGCGCTTGGCGGGATCGAAACTGATGTCCAACGAACTAGCGCATCACCGATCCACCCGCAACGCGCCGCCGCGTCAGGCAGTGCCGCCCACCGTCAGCCCTGACAACTTCAGCGTCGGCTGGCCCACGCCCACCGGCACGCCCTGGCCCTGCTTGCCGCAGGTGCCGATGCCGGCGTCGAGCGCCATGTCGTCGCCCACCATCTCGATCCGGGTCAGCGCGTCGGGGCCGTTGCCGATCAGGGTGGCGCCCTTGACCGGCGAGGTCACGCGGCCGTCCTCGATCAGGTACGCCTCGCTGGCCGAGAACACGAACTTGCCGGAGGTGATGTCGACCTGGCCGCCGCCGAAATTGGTGGCGTAGAGGCCGCGCTTGACCGAGCGGACCATCTCCTCGTGGGTGTTGCTGCCGGCGAGCATGACGGTGTTGGTCATGCGCGGCATCGGCGCGTGGGCATAGGACTGCCGGCGGCCGTTGCCGGTGGCGCGCACGCCCATCAGGCGGGCGTTGAGCCGGTCCTGCAGGAACTCGCGCAGGATGCCGTCCTCGATCAGCACGGTGCGGCTGGTGGGCGTGCCCTCGTCGTCCACGGTCAGGCTGCCGCGGCGGTCGGGCAGGGTGCCGTCGTCGACCACGGTGACGCCGGGCGAGGCGATGCGGGTGCCGAGCAGGCCCGCGAACGCCGAGGTCTGCTTGCGGTTGAAGTCGCCTTCCAGCCCGTGCCCGATCGCCTCGTGCAGCAGGATGCCGGGCCACCCGGGGCCCAGCACCACCGGCATCTCGCCGGCGGGTGCCGCGCGGCTGTCGAGGTTGACCAGCGCCTGGCGCAGCGCCTCGTCGACCGCAGCCTGCCAGGTCCGCGGGTCGACCAGCCGGTCGTACGCGTAGCGCCCGCCGGTGCCGTGGCCGCCGGTCTCGCGCCGGCCGTCCTGCTCGACCACGACCGAGACGTTGAGCCGCACCAGCGGGCGCAAATCGGCGACGCGGTGGCCGTCGGCGCGGATGATCTGCACCGCCTGCCACTCGCCGGCGAGCGAGGCCATCACCTGCTTCACGCGCGGGTCGCGGCCGCGGGCGTAGGCGTCGATCTCGGCCAGCACGCCGGAGCGGCGGGCGAAGTCCATCGCCGAGAGCGGGTTGTCGGCCGAGTACAGCCGCGCGGTGGTGGCGCGCGGGGCCTCGCGGGAGCCCCCGGCGTG
>CAXTVL010000473.1:0-2662 GCA_964247515.1 uncultured Acetobacteraceae bacterium
GGCCGGGCCTGCCCACCGCGTCGGGCGACGCCGTGCGGTACAGCAGCGCCAGCGTCGAGCGCGCGTCGGCCTCGAAGTCGCGCGCCGCTTGGCCGAAATGCTCGCGGTAGAACAGCCAGTAATCCCATTGGCCGACCGGGTAGGCGTCGGCCGGGTACAGCGCGCGGTCGACCAGCGGCACCAGGTTGGGCAAGGCGAGGCCACGCGCCAGGTACGGGATGCAGAGATTGACCACGCCCCGGCAGCGCTCGGCGTGGTGCGAAGCCATCGCCCAGGCGACCGCGCTGCCCCAATCGTGCCCGACCCAGACGGCCGGCCTGCCGCCCAGCGCGTCGTGCAGTTCGACCATGTCGGCGACCAGCTCGCGCACCGCGTAGGCGGACGTGGCGTCCGGCACCGACGAGCCGCCGTAGCCGCGCATGTCGGGTGCGACGCAGCGCCAGCCGGCGGCCGCGAAGTGGGCGAGTTGCGCCCGCCAGACCAGCCCCAGCTCCGGCCAGCCGTGGATGAACACCATCAGCGGGCCGTCCGCCGGCCCCGCCTCGATCCATGCGCTCCGGTGCCGGGGCGACTGGGTGGCGCGATGGGCGAAGTCCGTGTCAGCCAAGGCCGGCCCTCCTCACGATCCCGGCAGCTCGGCCTTCAGCGTCGCGACGAAACGCCAGTCCGCCAGCGCCGCGCGGCGGTGCGGCGCGGCGTGCGCCTCGTATTCGGGCGACTCGATGATCCTCGCCAGCACGTCGAAGCTCGGGTATTCGAGGAGGGCGATGTCGTCCCAGAGCTCGTCGGCCGGTGCCACCACCGTGGCCGCCACATGGCCCAGGAAGACCGGACGGAACACCTCGCCCGGCGCCACCTTGCCGGCGACCTCGGCGAACGCCGCGACGTAGCGCACGAGGTAAGCCTCGCGGCCCGAGCACGCCGGCAACTCCATCCGTCCGTCATACTCGGCCCGCGCCCGGTAACGGACCAGGTTGACCATCGTGACCGGCCCCTTGCCCGAAAGCGCGCGTGTGGCGGCATCGAGGGCCTCGCGCGTCATCTCCACCGTCATCGTCGCCACCTTCCGTTCGAGCCACCGTGTTGACAAGCAATACAGTCGAACGTATTGGCTGTCCATGGCCCGACCGTCGTTGCGCGAGAAAATCCTGGAGGCCGGTGTCACGGTGGTGCACGAGCGCGGCTTCGCCAGCGCCGGCATCCGCGAGATCGCCGCCGCCGCCGGCGCGCCGCAGGGCTCGTTCAGCAACCACTTCGCCTCCAAGGACGCGTTCGGCCTGGCGGTGATCGACCGCTATGTCGAGCGGGTGCGGGCCATCATGGACGCCACCCTGCGCGACCGGGCGCGCCCGCCGATCGAGCGGCTGCGCGCCTATTTCGACGTCGTCATCGAGCAACTGCGGGACGCCGGTTGGCGCTACGGCTGCCTGGTCGGCAATTTGGGCCTCGAAGCCGCCGAGCACAGCGAGGCGCTGCGCGAGCGCCTGGCGCGGGCGTTGGCGGAGTTCCAGTCCGCCTTCGCCGAGGCGGTGCGGGCGGCGCAGGCGGCGGGAGAAATCCGCCGCGACATCGCCGCCGACCCGCTGGCGGCGCTGCTGCTGTCGGGCTGGTACGGCGCCATGCTGCGGATGAAGGTGGACCGCAGCCCGCTGCCGCTCGACCTGTTCAAGCAGGTGTTCCTGGCGACGCTGCTGGCGCCGCCCACCCCCCAAGCCAACGAGGTGATGCCATGGATGTCGTGACCGGCCATGCCGCCTACGAACGCTATCTGGTGGCCTGGTCCGCCGTCGGCGCCGACGAACGCCGCCGCGTGCTCGACGAGACGGTGGCGCCCGGCATCGCCTATTTCGACGCCATGGCGCGGCTCGACGGGCGCGACGCGCTGGCGGCGCACCTCGCCGGCTTCCAGCAGCGGCGGCCCGACCACCGCTTCGCCCTGGCGCGCTACCTGCAACACGGCGACGCGGCGCTGGCCAACTGGCTGATGCGGGACCCCGCCGGCAAGACGCTGGTCAGCGGCTACGACAGCATCCGGCTCGACGCGGACGGGCGCATCGCCAGCATCGTGGGCTTCTCCGACATACCGGCGCAAGGAGGCGGCTGAGATGGGGGAGCAGCGCGCGACGACCGGATCGCCCCGCCTCGCGACGTTCGAGGCCTACCAGTCCGCCTGGGTGTCGGGCATCGACGCCGATGAGCGCCGGCGCCGCCTGGCAGCGTGCGTGGCCGAGGATTGCGTCTACACCGACCCGGCGTTCGAGTGCCACGGCCACGCCGAACTGGCCCGCAAGATCGAGCACTCGGCGCAACATTTCCCCGGCGCGAGGTTCCGCAACGACAGCTTCCTGGACCACCACGGCCAAGGCCTGGTGCAATGGACGATGTTCGACGGCGCGGGCCATGAGTTCGTCCGCGGCGCCAGCTACGTGCGCTTCGGCGGCGACGGGCGGCTCACCCACATGACCGGCTTCTTCGCCGCGCCCGGGCGGGAGTTCCAGCCGGCGGCGCGGTAGCCGCGGCGGGCGCGCGGCTGTGCTATGGTCGTGGCACGATGCCGCGACCATGGAGGAGGACCGCCCGATGCCGCTCGACCTGGCGCCGCGCCGGCGCCGCGACCGCGTGACCGACAGGGTGTTCGCGGGCACGGGCTCGTGGCACAGGA
>CAXTVL010000474.1:0-378 GCA_964247515.1 uncultured Acetobacteraceae bacterium
GGATGGCCGAGCTCGACGCGGCGCTGTGGCGCTGTCCGGAGCCGGACTGGCTGCCGCACGGCAGCGAGGCCGACGGCGACGCCGACCTGCAGCCGATCTGGCTGGCGCCCGACGACGCCGCCCCCAACGGCGCCCGCTACCTGTTCCTGGTGCATGGCGCCCAGAGCGGGCGGATCGGTGCGTTCGAGCGTGCCTTCGACTTGTTCGACGGCACCGACACCGACGCGGTGCAGGCCGCCCGCCAACGCTGGATGGCGGTCAAGGCGCTGGGCCACACGCCCGCCTACTGGCGCCAGTCCGAGCGCGGCTGGCAACGCGCCGAATGACGTGGGGGGGGGGGGGGGGGGGGGGGGGGGGGGGCGCGGGCGCCGGCGGGGG
>CAXTVL010000474.1:388-2650 GCA_964247515.1 uncultured Acetobacteraceae bacterium
CGGGACTCGGCTCAGGACCGCGGCTCTGCAACGCCCGGGCCAGGCGGCGCCACACGCTCGAAGACGGTATTACTGTTGCCGGCCGGTGTTGGGGTTGTAGCCGTCCGACAGCGTGCCCAGGAACGCCACGATCGCGTCCTCCTCGGCGTTGCTCAGGCCCAAATTGCCGGTCTGGCGGTGGTTCACGGTCTGCGGCACCTCGGCTGCCGGCCAGCAGGTCGCGCCAACCGGCTGGTAGACGCCGTCCTGGCCGGTGGCCGGGCAGGTCGGCAGCACGTCGCGGGTGTTGTAGAAGTGCACCAGGTCCTTCAGGTTCTTGAAGTAGCCGTTATGCGTGAACGCCTTGAAGAAGCCGTAGCCGCCAGGCTGCTTGGCGGTGTTGCGCACCGTGGGGATCTGGAACCGGCCGACGAATTGCGGCGCCAGCGCGTGCCATTGCGGGTTGGTGTTGCTGGGGCCAGCCAGGTAGCCGCCGATCCCGGGGTCCACGTAGTTCGGGCCGCTGGGGTTGGAGACGAAGCCTGACGGCTCCGGCTGGTCGAGGTGGTAGAACGGCAGCGCCGGGTTCTTCGGCAGGCCCAGATTGTCGGTGCCGAAATTGGTGAAGAACGGCCGCGTCCCCGACGCGTCGTGGCATTGGCTGCAATTGGCCTTGCCGGTGAACAGGCTGTAGCCCTGCCGCTCCTGGTAGGTGAGGTTCGCCTGGCCTTGCTGGAAGTAGTCGAACTTGGAGCTGAAGGCGCTGACTTCCGGGCTCGCCTCGTGCGCCGCCATCGACAGGCCGGCCTGGTGGAAGGTCTGGGTCGCGAGCGCGCGGTCGGCGTCGCTCAACGCCAGCACGTTGTTCGGCACGTTGCCGTTGAACGTCGGCAGGGTGGGGTTGGAGGCCTCGGCCTGCGCCGGCTGTGAGCACTGTTGCGCCGTGCTGGCCGGCCAGTTGATCGCGAACGCCTGGGCGCCCCAGACCTGCTCGAAGAAGGCGCGGTACGGCCCGGTCGAGACCCGGTAGACGACGCAGGCGGAGTCGGGATTGGCCATCTCCAGCGGGTCGAGCGGCGGGTTCAGCGCCTGGTCGCCGGCCGGGTTGCCGGTGATCATGCCGGTGGCGCGGTCGTCCCAGAAATTGCCGCCCACGAAGTCGTTGCGTGCGGCGTCGTAGTGCAGCACCGGGTAGAACGGGGCGTAGCCGTAGCTGTTCGCCTTGCGCTGGCCGCCGCGGTAGAACACCGCGCCCGGATAGGCCACGGTGGTCAGGTTGTAGATCGACACGCCACCGGTGAACCCGGTCTCGGGCGTATGGCAGCTGGCGCAGGCTTCGAGCCGCGTGGGCGAGAGGTTGCGGTCGTAGATCAGCAGCTTGCCAAGCAGGGCGTTGGCGTCGGCTTGGCTGAGCCCGCCCTGCGCCGCCTGCTGCAACGACTGCCGCTCGATGGCGGTGATGCTGTCGTTGGGGGTGGCGCCGGTGCGGGCCAGCTCGGGCGGCAACTGGATCAGCGGCACTGGGGCGTTGGACGGCACCAAGGGCGGCACGAGCTGCGCATGGGCCGGGCAGGCTCCCAGCGCGACCACGCCACCGACCGCCGTGACAAGACCGAGGCCAAACGCCGATCTGCCTCGCGCAATGGCGGCGGGGCGTGCCGATGGCGAGCGCCAATACGCTGCCGGTCTTTTACGTCTTTGCATCGTTTCTACCTGAGAAAGTTAACGAAGTTTCAGCTATCATGTCGTTTAAACTACAGCGGCGCGCGCGAGTATTGTGCTGCCTGCTACTAGACGCACGTGAATGCTTCAAGGCTGGCATCACTTCCTAGCGAGGTTCAACCCCGACCGCCTGGCTGACAGCCTTGGCACGGCGGGCTACACCGTCGCATGGTCTCCCGCAGTCCCAGCCGCGACGCCGCCGGCGCCTCGCCCGCGATGGCGCAGTGGTTCGCCTGCAAGGCGCGACACCCGGATGCGCTGCTGCTGTTCCGCATGGGAGATTTCTACGAGCTGTTCTTCGAGGACGCCGAGGCCGCGGCGCCGGTGCTGGGCCTGGCGCTCACCCGCCGCGGCAGTCATGACGGCAGCCCGATCCCGCTGTGCGGTGTGCCGGCGCACGCCATGGAGGGCTACCTGCTGCGGCTGATCCGGCGCGGCTTTCGCGTGGCGGTGGCCGAGCAGACCGAGAGCGCGAAGGCCCGCGCCGGCAAGGCGCCGATCGCGCGCGCCGTGGTGCGCCTCGTCACCCCTGGCACGCTGACCGAGGACGCGCTGCTGGAA
>CAXTVL010000475.1:0-2639 GCA_964247515.1 uncultured Acetobacteraceae bacterium
GGCCCTGGTTGCGAATCGCGTTGGAGCAGTGATGTGAGTCGCGACGCTTATAGCTGTCCGGTTCGTTTTTTTAAGTAAAATCAATAAGTTACGTCATGGCCGGGCTTGACCCGGCCATCTCCCGTGTTGGTTTTCAAGTCTTGGCTTTGGTTTTTTGGTGATCGCGGGCGACGGTGCGCAGCGGGGCGGCTGGGCGGTGATCCGGCTGGTCGAGGATGCCGTCGTGCTCGCCCGGGTCAAGGCCGGGCCGCGCTGGCGCGGTCGCTGCGCGAGCCTTGACCCTGCCTGCGCGCGCCTGGCGTTGGGTTGGGTGGCCGGGACGGGGAAGCGGCGCTCGACCGAACCGGGAAGCCGGGGTCGGCTGCGGGCCGGGTGGCGTCCTGGCATGGGCGGCCGCGTTCCACGGCGCGTTGTCGCGGGCGATGGCGTTGAGCGTCACCAGGATCTTGCGCATGACGGCGGTGAGCGCGACTTTTCCGGGCCGCTGGTTGACCTTCGTGAGCCTGGCGAAGAACGCCTTGATCACCGGGTTGTGGCGGATGGCGCAGCGGGCGGCGTTGAACAGCACCTGGCGCACGCCCGGGCGGCCGTGGCCGGTGGTGGCGCGGGCGCGGGTCTTGCCGCTGTCGCGGTTGATCGGCGCCAGTCCGACCAGGGCCGCGATCTCCTTGCCCGACAAGCGGCCGAGTTCGGGCAGTTCTCCCATCAGGGTGCTGGTGACGACCGGGCCGCAGCCGGTGAAGCTTTGCAGGTTGGCCGCGGCGCGGGCGAGGGCCGGGTGTGCCTTGATGTGGCCGGCGATGGCGCGGTCGATGGCGTCGAGCTGGCGGGTGAGCAGGTCGAGCATGGCCGCGATGCTGGCGCGCACGGCGGCGGTGCCGGCGCGGCTGGCGCGGCATTGTTCGGCGTGGCGCGCCTCGACCAGTTGGCGGCGGCGGGCGACCATGTCGCGCAGGGCGTCGTCGGCCTCGACCATCGGTGCGAGGCCGCGCTGGCTGAGCTCGTCGCGGGCGAACTGGGCCAGCAAGCGGGCGTCGATGCGGTCGGTCTTGGCCTTGACGCCGCGGCAGGCGCGGAACGCCACGACCTCGTTGGGGTGGACGCGGGCGAACGCCAGCCCGGCGTCGACCAGGGCGCGGCGCAGCGGGCGCTCAAGGCCGCCGGTGGGTTCGAAGGCGACCAGGCCGATGCGGGCCGAGTCCAGGGTTGCGGCCCAGTCCGCCAGCGCTTGCGGCGTGTTGGCGACGCGCTGGCCCCGGCCGGATTGGGTGGCGTCCGCGATGTCCACCCAGTCCTGAGAAACGTCGACGCCGATGAACTGCTTGTGCTGCATAGGCTGCTCCCGCACTGTGGTGGCGGGTCTGCACACAGGATTGCATCCGAGCGCTTGCTCCCAACTCCCGTACGTGTGCGCGACCGCGACGCCGGCGGGCTTCGAGATGGCCACGATCGCAAGATCAACCCACGCTGCGAAGGACCCCGCCGGCGTCCCCAATCCTGACAGGATCAGGACACACCGAACATGCAACCCACGGTGTCCACGCCGCACCAAGTGCCGCGAGGATCGTGCGCCACGTCGGGCGTCATGAACCGCGGCACGGCGTGGATACGCGGGCCAAGCCCGCGCATGACGAGTTTGGGGGCGTTGTCGGCTTCGGGAGCCATGGCTAATTCCTTATCGGCCTTCACTCCCGATTTAGTCAGGCAACCGAACGCGACAGGAGCGCATCTCCCAGGGGTCGCCGTCGGCGATCAGCCTGCCCTGGCTGACGAGCGCGACCACTCGCGTCAGAAGCATGTGAGAGCCGACCTGCCAATACGGCTCGCAATTGTTACCCATAGTGCAAGCAATGACGTAGTCCACTTTGTGCCATTTCGTCGCTGCTTGTTCCAATATTAGGCTGTCGAAGTAATGGATTGGAGCCGAGACGAGTCCGGTCTCCGCTATGATACGGAATGGCGCGTTCTCCTGCTTCAGCTCGCGCCAGCGACGACCTGCCGCCTCGCGCTCCGCTGGCGTGATCGGCCGTCGATGGTCAAGCAGAGATTCGAACCCATCGCTCGACACGACCCACGCGGCCTGAGCTGGCGGGCGCATGCCGCCGGAACCGTCCGCCAAAGTGAACGGCAGTTCCAAGCCGGTGACGTCGACGACGTCGTAGGGTCGGTCGCCGAGGCGGTCAACCCAAGCCAGGTAGAAGGCAAGCTCCATGGCCGAGTGTCGCCCGAACCAGATGACGGGATGATCGTCGATGTCAGCGATCCGATCCCGAAAGGCCGCCAAGCTGATGCCAGCAATTGGTTCATCCAGAACCTGCGCCCACCACGCCTCTCGCATTAATGGATCGTCGGAGGCGATTGGCCCGCAACTGAGATCGTCTAAGTGTCGGATTACCTGCTCGTTGCGACCACTGGCCCGCACCGCTTGCAGCAGCGAGCCGCCCGCGGAGTCGCCAGGTGCGACGTGCAATATCCCCATTGATCCGCGTCCTACCCGCGTCGGCTGAACGGAACGATAGCAACCTTTCGGCAACCATTGCCAGCGCGCCGATCGGCCGGCTGCGCGTCCTGTGCGAAATCGGCCGCGAGCCCCCCCCCCCCCCCCCCATGCCCGCAAGTGGGCCGCCCGGCCACCCCCG
>CAXTVL010000476.1:0-2626 GCA_964247515.1 uncultured Acetobacteraceae bacterium
GTTTCGCCCAGGCCGCGCGCCGCGGGGTTGCCGTGCGCCCTGGGCACGGTCCCGCAGCGCGCGCTGGCGGCGTGGGGCGCCGCGCCGGCGCGGCGGCCGGCGGGGATCGACCCGATGGCGTTCGACCGCGAGATCGCCCGCATCGCCGCGCCGGCGCGGCGACCAACGCCGCCTGCGCGCGCTGCGGCACCGTGACCAGGACGAACGGCACCCCGGCGGCGCGCGCCTTGTCCGAAACTCCCGCCATCAGCACGTCGAAATCGTGGAACCGGCGCTGCCAGTTGGGCGGGAACGGCGGGCGCAGGAAATCCGCCTTGTCGCCGTAGCGCAGGTAAAGACCGGTGTAGAACGGCACGTCCTGGAACAGGAAGTGCTGCGCCACCGCGAACGCCCGGCTGCTGCCGAGCAGGCCGTGCAGCCGCGCCGCGAGGCTCGTCCTCGCCACCAGGTCGAGCTTGAGGGCGGGCGCGCCGGCGGCCGCCGGCGCCTTCGTGTCGACCGTCTGCTCGAGGTCGAACGGGATCACCACCATCATCACGGCGAGCGGGCGCAAGGCCAGCGCCTCGTCCATGCGCGCGTAGACCTTGTCCCAGATGTAGCCCAGGCCGCCGAGGTTCTGGAACTCGACCGGCGCTCCGCAAACGTCCTGCAGCCGCGCCGCGGTGAGGTTGGCGATCGAGCTCTCGAACGGCACCAGGTAGCCGGCGCTGATCGACGAGCCCACCACCGCCACCCGGCGCACGCCACCGGCGGCCGGGCCGCAGGATTGCGCGGTGCGGTAGCCGCACGCGTTGTAGCGGTTCGTGACCCACGGCCCCTCGGCCGCCTTGGTGCGCGAGACGCAGTGCGGCGCGAACCGGTAGCCGAGCGTCGCGTCGGGGCGGGCGCAACTGTCCTCCTTGCGCTCGGCGTAGACGAACCTTGTGCCGATCTCGGCCAGGCCGAGCAGCGCCACCACGGTGAGCAGGCTGAGCAGCGGCAGCAGGACCCAGTCCCGCCGCGGCAGCCTTGTGGGGAGTGGATCAGGCATCGGCCAGCGCGAAGCCGTGGTGTCGCACCCGCATCGGCGCCGCCTCGATCTCGACGCCGGTGTCGAGCTCCCACTCGCCGCCGCCGTCGGCGTCCTGGCGCAGCAGGGTGAAGCCGAGCTTGTGGTAATGCTCCTCGACCAGCTGGTTGCGCCCGCTCGGCCGATAGACGCCGATCAGCCGCGCCACCCCGCGCTCGCGCGCGTGACGCACGATCTCGCGCAGCACCATGCGCTCGACGCCGCGCCCCAGCACCCGGCAGCTCATCAGCCAGGTGTCGATCTCCCATTCGCCAGCGGCCCGGAGCCGCGTTACGACGCAACTGATCATGCCGTTGTCGCCGAACCTGTCGACCAGGCGCACCTGGAGCGTGAGGCAGCGGGAGTCGGCCTCGAACGCCGCCACCTCGGCCTCGCCGTAGCGGCGGGTGGTCAGGTTGAACTGGTTCGACTTGTTGATGAGCTGGGCGATGCGGGCGCGCCCGGCGGCGTCGAACGGCGCGAAGCCGATCTCCATGTCGAGCGAGGCGAGATAGGCGGCGAGGTCGCCGGCCTGCGCCTGCAGCGTCGCCCGCCGGGCGTTCTGCTGGTACATCTCGGCGCGCGCCCCGTCCTCGGCGGAGAAGGCCACGGCCTCGAAATACCCTGCCGCCGCCAGCGTGCGCGCGTACAGCGCCGGGTCCTCGGGCAGCTCCGGCACCGCCACCTGCGGCAGCATGCGGCGCACGATGTCGCGCTCCATCGGGTTGTCGTCGAGGAACACCATGGCGTCGAGGCCCAGCGACAGCTCGCTCGCGATGGCGCGGATGTTGGTGGCCTTGTCGTCCCAGTTGGCCTGGAACACCGCGATGTGGTCCAGCCGCAGCAGCATCTCCGGACTGTCGCGGAACGGCGCGCGCGCCACCGCGTCGGTGTTCTTGGAGCACACCGCCAGCACCACGCCGCGCGCCCGCAACGCCAGCGCCATGGCCTGCACCGAACGGTGCGCCTCGCCGGTGGCGTCGCCCTCGGCGATCCTGATGCCGGCCAGCCCGTCGTCGCCGATCACGCCGCCCCAGACCGTGTTGTCGAGGTCGAGGATCAGGCAGCGCCGACTGCGGCCGCGCCACGCGCCCAGGGTGCGCGCCACGTGCTCGGCGTACAGCGGCAACCAGTCCTGCGCGAAGCCGAGCTTGGCCATGTTCCACTGCGTCGGCGAGTGCCACTCAGCGAGCCCGACCGTCTCGGCCAGCCCGGCCACGTCGAGCAGCACATCCTCGGAGCCCGTGAGGCTGGCCGCGATCTCGCGGTTGAGGCTGTCGATCAGGCGGCGCGGCGTGCCCGGCAGCGCGCGGTCGAGACTGCCGAACAGCGGCTCGGGCGGCGGTGCCAGGGTCTGCACGAGGCACGGCGCGCCGCCATGCGCCCGCAGGCCGGCGCGGATGGCGCCGAGGTAGTCGAGTACCGCCGCGACCGCCCGCCGCTCGCCCGCCTCGCTGCCGGGCGTGTTGCGCCCGCGCAGCATCCTGCGCAGCCAATGGGGCATTTGCTTAGCGGCGCCGGCTCCGATGCACATTTCGCGCCAACAAACCACGACCGGGTACTGTGCGGGCGGGCAGG
>CAXTVL010000477.1:0-2625 GCA_964247515.1 uncultured Acetobacteraceae bacterium
ATGCGACACCGCGGGCGGCTTCGCGTGTGGACATCACCTGTCCGTGGCTCAGATCGAGCCGCCGGCCGCCGAACGCGTGCGCCGCGGCGGCGTGGCTCGCGATCAGCACGGTGCGGCCCAGCGCCAGCCGGCGCAGGCTGTCCAGCACCTCGGCCTCGGTCGCCGGATCGAGATGGCTGGTCGGCTCGTCGAGCAGCAGCAGCGGCGCGCCCTTGAGGAACGCGCGCGCGATCGCCAGGCGCTGGGCCTGGCCGCCGGACAGGCCGTAGCCGCCCTCGCCGATTTGGGTGCGCAGGCCTTGCGGCAGGCTCGCGATCAGGCCGTCCAGCCGGGCGAAGCCGATCGCGGCGGCGAGCTCGGCCTCGCTCGCTTCCGGGCGCGCGAAGCGGATGTTGTCCTCGATGCTGGCAGCGAACAGCATCGGCTGCTGGCCGATCCAGGCAGTGAGCTTCGACAGCGCCTGCGGCACGAGGGAGGCGATGTCGACGCCGTTCAGCGTCACCCGCCCGGAATCCGGCCGCGCGAAGCCCAACAAAACCTCGATCAGGGTCGATTTGCCGGCCCCGGACGGGCCGGCCAGGATCAGCGTCTCGCCCGCCGCCAGCCGGAAGCTGACCCCATCCAGCGCCGGCGGCCGGGCCGGGTCCCAGCGCAGCCGCACGTCCTCGAACGCCACCGTGACGCCGCGCGCCTGGATCGTGCGCACCGGCAGGGCCTCGGCCGGCGGCGGCGGCGGCCGAGGCGTTGCGCTACTTAGACCGGGTGCGCGCGCGCGCCGAGCAGAACGCCATCTTCGCCGCCGCCAGCGGCCTCGGGCAAGGCCAGGTCGCGGCCTGGGAGATCCGGCACACCATCCCGATCGACAACGAGCACGGCCAGGTGCAACTGGTGCGCGTGATCGACAACCCGCTCGCCACCTGCCGCGAGATCGCCTTCAGCGTCGAGCAGTCGTCCAAGCCGGTCCATTGGTACGTCACCAGCATCTGCCGGCAGGCAAAGCGCTGGAAATGGGCCGGCGCCGAGCCCGCGGTGGAACGCTGGGGTTTTCTGCAATAACGGCAAGGGGTTGGCGGATGGTGGGCGCGACAGGGATTGAACCTGTGACCCCCACCGTGTCAAGGTGATGCTCTACCGCTGAGCTACGCGCCCATCCGCGGCCGGGTGCTACGCAATCCACGCGGCGCGCGCAAGGGCTTCGGTCGATCACGCGACGCGGCCGGTTGCCGTGGCGGCGATCCCCCGCTTCAATGCGTCATGGACCTGCCGCCTTCCGTCTCCCTCGCCACGCCGCCGCCGCTCGTGGTGCGGCGTCCGCCGGTGCAGACCGCGCCGATCGTGTTCGTCTCGGCGCATTCCGGGCGCGACTACCCGGCCGCGTTCGTCGCCTGCGCGAGACTCGACCCGCTGGCGTTGCGCCGCAGCGAGGATTGCTTCGTCGACGAGTTGTTCGCGGCCGCCCCGGCACTCGGGATGCCGTTGCTCGTGGCCAACTTCCCGCGCGCGTTCTGCGACGCCAACCGCGAGAAGTGGGAACTGGACCCCACGATGTTCGACGGCCCGCTGCCGCCCTGGGCCAACACCACCAGCACCCGCGTCGGCGCCGGGCTGGGCACCATCGCCCGGGTGGTCGGCGCGGGCGACCCGATCTACCGCCGCAAGCTGCCGTGGACAGAGGCGGCGCGGCGGCTTGAGGAGTTGTGGCAGCCGTTCCACGACGCGTTGGGCGGATTGATCGAGGCAACCCATGCCCGGTTCGGCGCTTGCCTGGTGGTCGACTGCCACTCGATGCCCTCAGGCGCCCCGGCACCCAAACCGGCCTGCGACGCAGTGCTGGGCGACGCGCACGGCACCGCCTGCTCGGCCACCGCGACCAGGCAGGCGGAACTGGCGCTGACCGCGATGAACTACATCGTGCGCCGCAACGACCCCTATGCCGGTGGCTACATCACCCGCAACTACGGCCGGCCGCACGCGCGGGTCCATGCCTTGCAGCTCGAATTGTCGCGCCGGCTCTACATGGACGAGGCGACCCTCGAACGCTCAGCCAACTTCGCGACGTTGCAGGCGGACATGACGACGCTGATGGCGACGCTGGCGGAGCAGCGCGACTTGTTGGCGCTCGGCTAAAAAAGTGGCGGTGCCCGTGAGGGGCCCGCCCAGTTTAGGGAGGGAACGTCCAAGAAGCAGAAGGCGCGCGCGCCTTGCTGCGATGCAACATTTAGCACGTGCGTCGATCGGTGCAAGCGTTTTTTTGCGGCGCAGCAGATCACGTGGCGGAGTGTGGCTTCCGGGTCGCGTCGCCACCCTGTATGACAGGGGCGATGCCTGGAACATTGCCGGAACAGACTTCACTGCCCGAGCCGTTTGCGGGCTGGTTCGCTGGGCGTGGCTGGCAGGTACGGACGCACCAGCTCGCGGTGCTGGCGGCGGCGACGGCCAGGCATGACGCCTTGTTGATGGCGCCGACCGGCGGCGGCAAGACGCTGGCCGGCTTCCTGCCCAGCCTGATCGAGTTGGCCTCGCGCCCGCGCGCCGGACTGCACACGCTCTACGTCAGCCCGCTCAAGGCGCTGGCCGCCGACATCGCGCGCAACCTGACCGTGCCGGTCCAGGAGATGCGGCTGG
>CAXTVL010000478.1:0-2610 GCA_964247515.1 uncultured Acetobacteraceae bacterium
GGCATCGACCAGATCCTGCACAACACCTACTACGTGGTGGCGCACTTCCACTACGTGCTGTCGCTTGGCGCCGTGTTCTCGATCTTCGCCGGCTTCTACTACTGGATCGGCAAGATGTCCGGCCACCAATACCCGGAGTTCTGGGGCAAGGTGCATTTCTGGTGTACCTTCATCGGCGTCAACCTGACATTCTTCCCGATGCACTTCCTGGGCCTGGCCGGGATGCCGCGCCGCTACGTCGACTACCCGGACGCGTTCCGTGGCTGGAACGAGGTGGCCTCGTTCGGCTCCTATATCGGCGGCGTGTCGGTGCTGGTGTTCCTCTACGTCGTCTACCGCACGTTCACCTCGAAGGTGAAACTGGCCGACAACTACTGGGGCGAGGGGGCGACGACGCTGGAGTGGACCATCTCCTCGCCGCCGCCGTTCCACACCTTCGAGGAATTGCCACGGATCCGTTGAGGCCAGCTATCATGTCCGAAGCCGCCGTCGCGGCGGCCGGTGTCGGCGGGGGGGATGCGGTATCTCCCCCGTTGCTGTCGGCCGCCGGCTCACCCTCCACCCCGGCCGATTTCTTCGCTTTGCTGAAGCCGCGGGTGATGACGCTGGTGGTGTTCACCGGGGTGATCGGCATGGTGGTGGCACCCGGCCACCTGCACCCGGTGCTGGCGTTCGCCTCGATCCTGGCGCTCGCGGTGGGAGCCGGAGCGTCGGGCGCCATCAACATGTGGTATGAACGTGACATCGACGCGCTGATGCGGCGCACCGCGAAACGGCCGATCCCGGCGGGGCGGGTAGCCCCTTCTGAGGCGCTCGGCTTCGGCGTGACGTTGGCGGTCGGCTCCGTCGTGGTCATGGCGCTCGCCGCCAACCTGGTCGCTGCCGCGATCCTGGCGCTGTCGATCGGCTTCTACGTGTTCGTGTACACTATCTGGCTGAAGCGCCGCACCCCGCAGAACATCGTCATCGGGGGCGCCGCCGGGGCGTTCCCGCCGGTGATCGGCTGGGCCGCCGTGACCGGCGATGTCGGGCTGCTGCCCCTGTTGCTGTTCGCCATCGTGTTCGTCTGGACACCGCCGCATTTCTGGTCGCTGTCGCTGTGGGCGCACGACGATTACGAGCGGGCCGGGGTGCCGATGCTGCCGGTGGTCGCCGGTGCGCGCGCGACCCGGCGGCAGATCGTCGCCTATACGTTGGTTCTGGTGCCACTGTCGGTGTTGCCCTGGGCGCTGCACCTGACTGGCCCAGTCTACGGCGTCACGGCCGCCGCCCTCGGCCTCAGCTTCCTGGTCAGCGTCATCGGCGTGGCGCGTGACGAGCAGGACGCGGCCGGGGTCAGCCTGACCCGCGACAAGCCGGCCAAGGCCGCGTTCCGGCTCTCGATCCTCTATCTGTTCGGCCTGTTCGCGGCATTGGCCGCCGACCATTTCCTGATGCCCTGGCTCGGTTGATGGACGACATGCCGCCGCCGCTGTCGCGCGCCGAGTCGGAGGCGTTGATCCGCCGCCGCCGACCGCGCAACGTCGCCATACTGTTGCTGTTGCTCGGTGTCGCGGCGCTGTTCTTCGCCATTGCCATTGTGAAACTCACTCCGGGACACCTATTGGGCACTTAGCCTGTCTCGGATCGCCACCATGAAGCCGCGCGTCAATTCCTTGGGTCTGCTGCTGGCCGGCGTCGTGGTCGGCATGGTTGGACTGTCGTTCGCCGCGGTGCCGCTGTACCGCATGTTCTGTGCCGCCACCGGCTATGGCGGGACGCCGCAGATCAACTCCGCCGCCAGCACCGCCCGCACTGCGCGGACCATCGTGGTGCGTTTCGACGCCAGCACCAGCCCTGGCCTGCCCTGGCAGTTCGCGCCCGAGCAGAAGCAAGTGACGTTGCAACTGGGCGAGGAGAAGGTCGCCTTCTACGCCGCCCGCAACGAGGCTGATCGGGCCGTCACCGGCATGGCACTTTACAACGTGACGCCGGAGACGGTGGGCAGGTATTTCCACAAGACGGCTTGCTTCTGCTTCAACCAGCAAACCCTGGCGGCGGGGCAGCAGATGCAGTTCCCGGTCAGTTTCTGGGTCGATCCGGCGATCGCGTCCGACCCCAACACCGCCGACATCCGCACCATCACCCTGTCGTACACCTTCTTCCACTCGCTCGCCGCCGCCGCCGCCAGCGGGGCGTTGGCTTCGGCCGGCCCGCATGTGGGCCCGCTGGTCCGCTGATCGGGCCTTGATGCGGCGGGCGAATTGGGGATGATGCGGCACGATCCCTGACAGGTATTGCGCGCACCATGGACACCCACGCCACCGCCGCCCTGCCGGCCGCCAGCAGTTCCGGGCTGAAGCAGCCATACCATCTCGTCGACCCGAGCCCGTGGCCGCTCGTTGGTGCGCTCGGCGGCGGCGTCACCGTGCTCGGCATCGTGCTGGCGGCGCATTTCGGCAGCTACATCGCGTTGGCCGTGGGCCTGCTGATGGTCGCGGGCACCATGGTGATGTGGTGGCGCGACGTGCTGCGCGAGAGCCGCGCCGCGGGCCTGCACACGCCCATCGTCCGCCTCGGCCTGCGCTACGGCATGACGCTGTTCATCGCCAGCGAGGTGATGTTCTTCGT
>CAXTVL010000479.1:0-2601 GCA_964247515.1 uncultured Acetobacteraceae bacterium
GGCGCCAGCAGCGCGTCGCACAGCGTCGAGCCGGAGGGCTGGGACGACACCGCGCGCTCGCTGCGCGCCGGCGGGCGCGAGCGGGCGCCGGGCGGCTCGACGCTGTGCGACGCGCTGCTGGCGCCGGTGCCGGGCGAGCTGACCTTCGCCGTCAACCGCGCCCGGCTGGCCGCGGGCGTGGTCGTCACCGACGCCGAGGTGCTGGCGGCGATGGCGTGGGCGTTCGCGCATCTGAAGCTGGTGGTCGAGCCGGGCGGCGCGGTCTGCCTCGCGGCGCTGCTGAGCGGGCGGTTCGCGGCGCGCGGGCGGGTGGTGGGCGCGGTGCTGAGCGGCGGCAACGTCGATCCGGCGATTTTCGCCCGCGCGCTGGCCGCCGCTTAGGCCGCCCGGTTCAGATCCAGCGGAAGCCGTGCGCGATGGTCCCGAGCAGGCTGCCGAAGCCGCCCAGCATCAACCAGAACATTTTGTCGATCCGGTCGTTGGTCTGGTCGATCCGGTTGTTGGTCTGGTCGATTCGGTTGTTGGTCTGGGCGTTGTCGGCGTGGTGCTCGCGCGCTCGTGCTTCCGCGTGGTCGTCGCTGCGGTCGAACCTGCGCTCGATGCGTTCCAACGCTGCCTCCGTGCCGCGTGCGATCCGCTCCAGCACGGCCACGCGTGTCGCGAGATCGCTCGTGCTGGAACGGGGGTTGGAGCTGTCGGGTGCGGTGGCGCTCATGGCGGAAACATAGCGCAACGCGGCGAGCGCGTCACGTAACGAACTTTGACATGGTGACGACCGCCCGCGCCCCGGCCGCCGATTAGGCGTCGGTTAAGCCTGTTCCGGCATGGTGACGTCACCGGGACAGGCCCGGCGGAGACAGCGTGCCGATGGCCACCAAACCGAACAAGCGCGAGCGCCCGATCGTCGTGATCCGGCGGGTGGAGGAGGCCGAGGCCGGCCACCATGGCGGCGCCTGGAAGGTCGCCTACGCCGATTTCGTGACCGCGATGATGGCGTTCTTCCTGCTGATGTGGCTGCTCAACGCCACCACCGAGGCGCAGCGCACCGGGCTTGCCGACTACTTCACCCCGTCCAACGCGTTCAGCCGGCAATCCTCGGGCAGCGGCCAGCCGTTCGGCGGCCACACCCCGTTCGACCACGGCTCGATGGTCTCGGACCGCGCCATGGAGGCGGTGCTGCCGGGCCGCACCATGCAATCGTCCGACGGCGTGGCGGCGCTCACGCCGAGCACCGCCCCCGAGCTCGACAACACCAACGCCGGCGGCGCGCCGGCCGACACCGAGGGCGACAAGTCGGTGGGCGGCGGCGAGGCGGCGAAGGCCACGGTGACACCGGCGCGCTCGGACTACCTGGCGCAGGCGGCGGCCGGTTCGGCGCCGCAGCCCGATCCGGCGGCGGCCGACCCGGACCACCAGCCGACCGCCACCTTGCGCGCCGAGCTGGCGCAGCGCGAGGCGGCGGCGTTCAAGCAGGCGGCGCAGGCGATCCGCGACGCGGTCAACGCCGATCCCGGCGCCGGCGACGTGGCGCGCCAGCTCGCCATCGACACCACGCCCCAGGGGCTGCGCATCCAGTTGCTCGACGCCGACCGGCAGCCGATGTTCGACACCGGCTCGTCCGCCGTGACCGAGCGGGCGCAACTGCTGCTGCGCAAGATCGCCCCCGTGGTGGCGCATCTGTCGCAGGACGTCTCCATCTCCGGCCACACCGACGCGGCGCCGTACCGGGGGAGCGGCAAGAGCAACTGGGAGCTGTCGAGCGAGCGCGCCAATGCCACGCGGCGGCTGCTGGTCGAGAGCGGCCTGTCGGAGAGCCGGTTCCGCAGCGTCTCCGGCAACGCCGACCGCGAGCCGCTGCTGCCGGCCGACCCGTTCGCCGCCGCCAACCGCCGCATCGCGATCGTGGTGCTGAGAAGCGCGCCGACACCCGACGTGCCGCGCGGCGCGGCCCCGCTCGCCGGCGTCAAGGGCCACTGAGATGCTGACGATCGGCGGCCTGGGCTTCCTGCTGGCCTGCGTGTTCGGCAGCTACCTGGCGTCCGGCGGCAGCCTCGGCCCGCTGGTCGAGGCGGTGCCGTTCGAGATGCTGACCATCGGCGGCGCCGCCATCGGCACCTTCGTCATGGCCAACTCGATGCACGACCTGAAGCACACGCTGTCCGGGCTGGGCAAGATCGTCAAGGGGGCGGTGTACAAGCAGGCCGACTACCTGGAGCTGCTGAGCCTGCTGTTCTTCTTCGTCCGCCTCGCCAGCACCAAGGGCGTCATGGCGCTGGAGGCGCATATCGAGCGGCCGGAGGAGAGCGTCGCGTTCCAGAAGTTCCCCAAGATCGCCGGCAACCCGCGCGTCACGGCCCTGGTGTGCGACTATCTGCGCATGGTCGGCATGAACGCCGACGACCCGCACCAGTTCGACGACGTGATGGGGCGCGAGCTGAGCAAGACGCTGCGCGAGGAGCTGCACGGCTCGCACTCGCTGCAGAGCATGGCCGACGCGCTGCCGGCGCTCGGCATCGTCGCCGCCGTCTTGGGCGTGATCAAGACCATGTCGCACATCAACGAGCCGCCGGCGGTGCTGGGGGCGATGATCGGCGGCGCCCT
>CAXTVL010000480.1:0-2596 GCA_964247515.1 uncultured Acetobacteraceae bacterium
GACTGGGTGACGGCGCAGGCCTGCGCCGCGCGGCCGAAATGCCGCAGCTCCGCCAGCGCCAACAGGTAGCGGAGCTGCTGCGGGCTGGGCAATGACGTCATCGAGCGGCTCGATCAAAACGTCCAAGTTTATTCATTGGAACGTGGCGCGTCGAGCGCCCATACTCCCCTCAGGGCAAACCGACGAGGAGAATCGCTCGCATGGACACCAACCTGCCAACCGAGGGCAAGTGCCCGGTCGTGGGACACACGACGCGTCTGGCCCGGATGAACCGCGACTGGTGGCCGAACCAGCTCAACCTCGGCGTGCTCTACCAAAACCCTCCGGCCGCCAACCCGTTCGGCCGCGCGTTCGACTACGCCGCCGCGTTCAAGACCCTCGACCTCGACGCGGTGGTGGCCGACCTGCACGCGCTGATGACCGATTCGCAGCCCTGGTGGCCGGCCGATTACGGCCATTACGGCCCGTTCTTCATCCGCATGGCCTGGCACAGCGCCGGCACCTACCGCACCGGCGACGGCCGCGGCGGCGCCGGCTCCGGCACGCAGCGCTTCGCCCCGCTCAACAGCTGGCCGGACAACGCCAACCTCGACAAGGCGCGCCGGCTGCTGTTCCCGATCAAGCAGAAATACGGCCGCAAGCTGTCCTGGGCCGACCTGTTCGTGCTGACCGGCAACGTCGCCCTCGAATCGATGGGCTTCAAGACGTTCGGCTTCGCCGGCGGCCGCCCGGACGTGTGGGAGCCGGAAGAGGACGTCTATTGGGGCCGCGAGGGCACCTGGCTCGGTGACGAGCGCTACAGCAACGAGCGTGACCTCGAAAACCCGCTGGCCGCCGTGCAGATGGGCCTGATCTACGTCAACCCCGAAGGCCCCAACGGCCGGCCGGACCCGGCCGGCTCGGCGCGCGACATCCGCGAGACGTTCGGCCGCATGGCGATGAACGACGAGGAGACGGTGGCGCTGGTCGCCGGCGGCCACACCTTCGGCAAGACCCATGGCGCCGCCGAGCCCGGCCAGTATGTCGGCCTGCAACCGGAGAGCGCCGGGATCGAGGAGCAGGGCCTCGGCTGGCGCAACACCTACGGCAGCGGCAACGGCGTCCACACCATCACCAGCGGCCTGGAAGGTGCCTGGACCACCAACCCGATCAAGTGGGACAACGAATACTTCGCCAACTTGTTCGGCTACGACTGGGAACTGACCAAGAGCCCGGCCGGCGCCTACCAGTGGACCCCGAAGGACCCGGCGGCGGCCGACACCGTGCCCGACGCGCATGACCCCGCCCGACGTCACGCGCCGATGATGGCCACCACCGACATCGCGCTGAAGGTCGATCCGGCTTACGCCAAGATCTCCAAGCGCTTCCACGAGCACCCCGACGAGTTCGCCGACGCCTTCGCCCGCGCCTGGTACAAGCTGACCCACCGCGACATGGGACCGCGCGCGCGCTACCTCGGCAAGCTGGTGCCCGACGAGGTGCTGCTGTGGCAGGACCCGGTGCCCGACGTCGACCACGCGCTGGTGGACGAGCGGGACGTGGCCGAACTGAAGCGGAAGGTTTTGGCCTCCGGCCTGTCGGTCGCGCAGTTGGTCACGACCGCCTGGGCGTCGGCCTCGACGTTCCGCGTGTCCGACAAGCGTGGCGGCGCCAACGGCGCCCGCATTCGCCTCACGCCGCAGAAGGACTGGGAAGTCAACCAGCCGGCGGACCTCGCCAAGGTGCTGGCGACCCTGGAAGGCATCCAGGCCGAGTTCAACGCCACCGGCAAGAAGGTCTCGCTCGCCGACCTGATCGTGCTCGCCGGCGGCGCCGCCATCGAGGCGGCGGCGAAGCAGGCCGGGCACGACGTCACCGTGCCGTTCACGCCCGGGCGCACCGACGCGTCGCAGGAACAGACCGATCCGGTGTCGTTCGCGGTGCTGGAGCCGGTGGCGGACGGGTTCCGCAACTATATCGGCCGTGGCGATGGCCGCTCGGCCGAGGAGATGCTGGTCGACCGCGCACACCTGATGACGTTGACGGTGCCGGAGATGACGGCGCTGGTCGGCGGCCTGCGGGTGCTTGGCGCTAATGTCGGGCAGTCCCCGCATGGCGTGTTCACCGACGCACCCGGCACCCTGACCCCCGACTTCTTCGTCAACCTGCTCGACATGGGCACGGTGTGGGGCGCTTCCCCCACCTCCCAGGACTTGTTCGAGGGCCGTGACCGGGCGAGCGGCCAGGTCAAGTGGACCGGCACCAGGGTCGACCTGCTGTTCGGCTCCAACTCGATCGTCCGGGCCGCCGCCGAGGTCTACGCCTGCGAGGACGCGAAGGAGACGTTCGTGACCGACTTCGTGGCCGCCTGGACCAAGGTGATGAACCTCGATCGCTACGACCTCGCCTGATCCCGACTGACATATCCACAAGGGCGGCGGGCCGCCCTTGTGGATAAAGACAACTGGGGTTCCAGGATTGTCGTGTGTGGCCGGGCTTATACCACGGCTGTCCGGTTCAAATTTTGAAGTCAAATCAAAATTTTACGTCATGGCTGGGCTTACCCATTGGTGTCCGGTTCCCGTGACTTTCCCCCGAACTCGTCATGCGCGGGCTT
>CAXTVL010000481.1:0-2596 GCA_964247515.1 uncultured Acetobacteraceae bacterium
AGGCGGAGCTTGCCGCCATCGTGCGCGAGGGCGACATGATCGGCGTCACGGTGCCCACAGGCGCGACAGCAGGCCGAGCACGCCATGAGCGTGAGGTTCGTCCAAATCCGGCGTGAGGCCGGCGAGGAAACTCGCGACGCCGGACAGCGTGGCGCCCGCCGCCTCCATCTGCCTGAACGCGGCCTGTTCCGTCCGCTCGTTCGCACCGCCGCAGACATCCACCAGGACATGCACCGGATGGCCCAAGCGGCGCGCTCCGAGGACGGCGTGCAGCACCGCCACCTCGCTCGACACGCCGCCGATGGCGATGAGCGAGCGTCGATGCGCCAGGACCGCGTTTCGGCTCGCCTCGTGATCCAGCATGGCCACCGTGGATCGGATCAGCGCAGGCTCGCCGTCCAGCTCCTCGATCGCTTCGGGAATCGCCCCGGGTTGCAGGCGGATGATCGACCGCAGCACCGGAACCCCCAGGATGCCCGCCCCATCGACCAGGATGCGGGCCGCCCGGCGCAGGCTCGCCTCCGGGTTGGTGCGGCTCCGGGTGACGATCTGCGGCTGGAGGTCGGTGAGCACGACGATGACGTCGCCCGAGAGCGGGGCCGGTGGTGCGTTCATGGGGTGTCTCCGGGACCGCGCATCGATGACCCGCTCGCAAGGGTCGCGAGGACGATGGCCAGGAGCAGAATGCCCAGCAGGCCGAAGCCTATGGCCTGCTGCGGGTGCAGGCCGAGCGGTCTGGGCGTGATCGCCTCGAACTCCGGGTCGGTCCAGGCCGTGCCGGGAAAGATCGGCGCCGCGAGCAGGCACCACCAGTAGAGCGAGGTCACGACGCTCGCCGTGACCAGTGGCCAGATGCCGGCGCCACGCTCTGCGAACAGGATCACCAGGGCCAGGACGCCCAGACAGAAGCCCATCAGGATCGTCTGGCCGTTGTGGAACTTGGCATGCGGCGGCCAGGCGGGGTTCCTGATGTGCTGGCGCGCCGACCACGGGACGAAATAGTCGGCGGCCAACCCGCCCAAGGCAGTCACCACCGCCACGACCGCGACGAGCCCGCGCGCCACTCCCATCATACGCCGGCCGCCGCGACGCAATGTCGCAGCTGGTACTGCACCGGCGTGAAGCTGTCGGCCACCGTGGCGGCCTCGCGTATCAGCGCCGCCACCTTGGGGTCGTCGCGCGCGGCCGCGATCGCCTCGCGATTCCGCCACTGGGCGTAGTTGACCACCTGAGTGCGGTCGAGGTTCACGTGGAAGTTGGCGGACACGAAGCCAGGCACGTGCCGCAGGGTCTCGACCGTCGCCCGCACCAGCATGTCCAACAGCGCTTCGGCCCGTTCGGGGGCGACCGCGTAGGTGTTGATGATGGTGACGAAGCCGGCACCCGGATCGAGCGTCGTGGGCCGCGCGCCGGCCTCGGACGCGGAATGCGGGGTCGCGTCGGTGGTCATGGCAAGCCTCCTTGGCGATGGCGGCGGCCATCACGGGTCGCCGGGTGATCGCCGCACCGTGCGACGCGGCCCGCGGGACGCGGTATCGCGAAATTGCTGTTTTCGCCGACCCCGCCGCCGCTCAGCCGAGCAGCGCGTCCCGAACCGCTCCGGGGGTCACACCCATCGCGCGCCGGAAGGTGGCGACGAAATGGGCTTGCGTCGCGAAGCCGGTGTCGTCGGCCACCTCGGCCACGGACTTGCCCGGGTCGTCGAACAGCGCGATCGCCCGCTCGAGCCGGCGCCGGAGGATATGCCGGTAAGGCGTCGTCCCGGTCTGCTGGCGAAAGGCGCGGATGAAGTGACTCACGCTCAGGCGTGCCGCATCGGCCAACTGCCCCAGCGTCGGCGATTTGACGCCGGGATCGTGGAACGCCGCGACGATCACCTCGTCCACGCGTCGACACGCCGACGGCGAAAGTCCGCCGCGCACGGGCCCGCGCGGAATGCTTCCGGCATGGTGCACCAAGCGGCGCGCCACGCGATGCAGGCCGCCTTCGAGGAGCAGCCGGCCGTCCGGACCGCCTTTGGTTGCGCCGACCAGGAGTTGCAGGGCGGCTCCCTGCAACTCGGGATCGTGCGGGTCGAACAGCGCCGGGTAGGCGGACGGCTCGCCGATCACCCTGTCCAGCAAGGCAGACGGCAGGAATATCTGTAGGATGTCGGCTCGGCCCTGCACCGCGACCTTGCTCGGCTCGCGCGCGGAGAATACCGACACGCTGCCGACCCGCACCGGGCTGGCCACGGCGGCCCCACCGGCGTGGCAACGGACGCGCTGGTTGTCCCTGAGGCTGACCGCCAGCCGGATCGTGTTCGATGCCGAGACATCGACCACGGCGTCGTCATGACGCCAGCGTGCCATGGTCGCGATGGGCGCCGAAGCATCGCCCAATTGCCGCAGCCAGATCGGCGGCCCGAGCGACGCGATGGTTTCCTGCAACGCTTGGATCGGACGCCCTCCTGGTCGTGGTCGGAAGAGTCTTCGACCAAGGCTAGATCGTGCGTGGCGCCTGCGTTGCCAGTCTCGGCCGCTCCGCTCGGCGTCCCGGGCTGGCCTGCCGCAGCGCGTCGAGCGTCACCGGCCGGAAATCCCAGACGTCGACGCCG
>CAXTVL010000482.1:0-2594 GCA_964247515.1 uncultured Acetobacteraceae bacterium
CCAAGCGCCGCGCGGCCGGCTGCGGCGTGCCCGTGGTGCCGATGCGGCGGCAGGGTGGGTAGCGAGCCCTACGGGATGAGGCGGGATGCCCATACAATCCGACCGCCAAGAATCGTCGTGGCGATCGCGGGCAATACCAGCCAGGTCAGAACCTGATCCCAGGTCATTCGGGGAGCCACTCTTCGACCACCTGATCTTCGGTGTAGGTCAGGCCGTCCACGTCCACGGTCGCCTGCTCGCCATATTCGGCTAGAGCGCTCGCGGCAAGGCTCCGAGCAGTCGGAATTTCGTCCGCAACCAGCTCCGCCACGATTGGGCGCAGGCTCGGGCTGTCCTTGAGGCTCCGCTTGATGGCAACCCTGGCGCGCAGGACCGACATCATCCATCCCCTGCGCGGAGCCGTCGCAGGCGACGCCTGCAACTTGATCAGGTGCTCCAGGACCACGGCGATGTGGCTCCGCAGCGCCGCGCGTTCGGATCGCCCCACGGTCTCCACCTCGTCAATGATGTTCGCCCAATCCGGTTGTTCGTTGACGTGCTCGCCGGCCGCAACGCGCCGCAACAGCGCCGCCTGGTGTTCGGCCCAGGCCGCGACGTCGGCCTCATACAGGTCGCTCATTCCCTGTCTCCGTTTGGGACTATCGATCGCGGCGACGATCCGCGCCATGCGCTTGGCCATCTCGACATGTAAGGCCGCAAAGGTCTCGCTCATGCGCCCATTGTAGCAGAGAATTAGCACAGCGATGTTGCCCGAACCAACATTTTGTTTGACTTCGAATGTTGGTTGAACCAACATGCCTCGCATCAGGCCACCCCGGCCGCAGCGAGGACCCCGCCGATGGACATGCACTTCCCCGTCACCAGCAGCGCGGAGCTGGCCGCCGCCGCGATCGCCGCCGAGCCGTTCGAGGCGCCGGTCGCCGTGGCCGTCCCGACGCCGTATCAGCGCGGCCGCGCCGCCCACGACGCGCGCTGGCACGCCTGCGGCTACGACCAGGAGCACATCGTCGCCGCCGAGCTGACCGAGGCGCGCGACATCCTGGCCCAGTTCCACGACCGGCTGGTCGCGGCCGGCCTGCGCTCCGAGTGGCCCGGACGCGGCATCACCGTCGAGGACATCCTGGCCGACGTGGAGAGCCTGCGCGAGCAGGTCGGCAGTCAGCTCGCCGGCCTGGCCGAGACGTTCGCCGACCTGGCGCGCGACTACGACGGCGGCGGCGCCGACGACCGCCGCGACGCGATGATCGGCGAGGCGATGGTGTTCGGGCGGGGAGGCGTGTGATGGCCGGCACCCTCGACCGCCACACCACGTTCGTCATCCTCGACTACCTGGACCAGGCGCTCGAACAGACCCGCAAGCACGACGCGCCACGCCTCGAGTGCCACGCCTCGTGGTGCATCGGCCGTGCCCGCGACGAGCTGCTGCGCGCGGCGCTCGCCGACGTCACGCTCGAGGCCGTCGAGGTCGCGCGATGAACCAGCTCGCACGCGCTTCCACCCGCCCGGCGCCGAGCCGCGCGGTCAGCCTTCCCGCTGCCGACCCCGTGCTGGCCGATTCCCTGCTCAACTTCGTGGCCCGCGCCATGGCCGACCCGGCGATCGACGCCGGCAAGCTGGAGATGCTGCTGCGGATGCAGCGCGAGATCGTGGCCGACGACGCCCGGCTGCGGTTCAACCGGGCGATGAGCGCCGCGCAGGGCGAGATGGTGGCGGTCACGCGCGACGCCACGAACGACCAGACCCGCAGCCGCTACGCCCGGCTGGAGACGATCGACGCCGCGATCCGCCCGGTCTACGTCCGCCACGGCTTCTGCCTGACGTTCAACTCCGAGGCGATCGAGGGCGGCCGCGAGCGCATCGTATGCGAAGTGGCACACGTCTGCGGCCACACCAAGCGCTACCAGCTCGACGCGGCGGTCGACATGGCCGGGCCGCAGGGCAAGGCCAACAAGACGGCGCTGCACGGCCTCGGCTCCACGGTGTCGTACCTGCGCCGCTACCTGACCTGCATGATCTTCAACGTGGTGCTGGCGCACGAGGACACCGACGGGAACAAGCCTCGCCCGCCGGCCGAGCCTGCCACCCGCGACCAGCTCGCCGAGTTGCGCGCGCTGATCGCCGCCTGCTCGGCCGCCCCCGACGCCGAGCAGGCCCACGCGGCGGCGGTGCGGCGCCGCCAGGGCGCAGCGGCCACCCACGCACGGGAGAGGCGGCATGATCGAGCACCAGGTCGAGCAGGGCACGGACGCCTGGCTGGCGCTGCGGCTCGGCATCCCGACCGCGAGCGAGTTCCACCGCATCGTCACCGCCGCCCGTGGCGACCTGTCCAAGAGCGCCCGGAAATACGCGCACCAGCTCGTCGCCGAGACGCTGCTGGGCGAGCCGCTCGACAACCCGGTCGGCAACCTCGACTGGGTGGCGCGCGGCAGGGCGCTGGAGCCGGACGCGGTGCGGCAGTACGAGTTCACGACCGACGCCGAGACCCGCGCGGTCGGGTTCGTCACCACGGACGACGGCCGCATCGGGTGCAGCCCGGACCGGCTGGTGGCCGGCGGCGGAGGCCTCGAAGTCAAGTGCTGCGCGCCGGCGACGCA
>CAXTVL010000483.1:0-2592 GCA_964247515.1 uncultured Acetobacteraceae bacterium
CTGGCGCATCGTCTCCGCCCGCCAGTCCAGCCGCCACGGCTGCACCCGTGCCGGCGTCCGCAGCGCCCGGTAGCGCCGGGCGGTCTGTGGCGGCAGGTCGAACACGGCGCCGTCGGCCAGCGAACGGCACAATTTGACGTGCTCGCCATGCGCCCAGACCAGCGGCATCGCCGAGCCGCTGGGTCGGCCCAGCTCCAGGTCGCGCGCCGGGACCGGCTCCCGGTCCCAGACCTGCTCGGGGATCAGGCCGCCGTCGCTGGTCAGGCGCTCCAGCGTACCGAGCAGCCGCTGCGCCTCGTCCGGCCGGCCCGCGGCGAGTTCGTAGTGCGCCCGCTCGCCGGTCATCAGCGGCCACAGCCGGCCGATGCCGGTGCCGTCGAACGGCGCGCCGTCGGCGTGCTCGCCGTAGCCGTCCATGTTGTAGCGGTACCAGCACGGGCCGGCGGGCAACTCGCGTCGCAGCGCGTGGTCGATCACCGCGACGGTGGCCACGATGCGCGGGTCGTCGGCGGCGCGCAGGCCGAAGCGCACCAGCGCCAGCGCGTCCGGGCTCACGATGGCGTCGGCCGGCAGGTTGGGGTCGGCGTCGGCGCGGTTGCGGATGGTGACGAGGCCCCGCAGGTCGGAACTGGCGGTGCCGTCGCGCGGCGGCGCGATGCGCACGTAATGGCCGGCCACACCGGCGTCGCGTGCCAGCGCGCTGCCTTCGGCGAAGCACCAACCCTCGATGGCGTCGTTCCAGGCGTCGGCGGTGTCGCGCAGCAGGCCCGCCAGCTCCGGCTCGGCCGCAGCGTCCGCCAGTTCGGCCGCGACCAGCAGGCCCGTGACCTCGACCGCCAGCGTGAACGGCGAATAGCCGCCGTCCTCCTCCCAGCGGTCCTGGCCGGTCACGGGGCCGTGGCGCAGCAGGTAGCCGGCGGCGGCGCGCGCCATCGGCCAGTACTCGGCCACCTCGCCGACGGCCAGCGCCCCGTGGCGCCGTGCCATGTCGACGAGCACGATCGGGAACGCCGTCTCGTCGAGCTGCACGCCGCTCCAGTACGGCGTGCCGTCGAGCCAGCAGTTCTGCGGCCAGCCGCCGTCGCCCTGCTGGGTCGCGCGCAGGTAGTCGAGCACCCGCCGCGCCTCGGGAAGCGCGCCCATCGCCAGCATCCCGCCCGCGGTCTCGACCAGGTCGCGCGGCCAGACCAGGTGGTAGCCGCCCAAGTCGTCGTCGCCCTTGCTGGCTCCCCACGGGATCGACAGGCTGGCGATGGTGCCGCCGGGGAAGTTGGGCGTCTCGTGCGCGCGCAGCACGGCGGCGCTGATGCGGTAGGTGTCGTGTGTGGCCGAGGCGCCGCGCAGCGGCAGCAGCCCCGCCTGCCACTTGCGCCAGGGGGCGATGTATTCCTCCTGCGTGGCGCGGAAGCGGCGCTGCAGGCTGCTGCGGGCGCGGTAGCCGGCCTCCGCCGCGCGGCGCCCGAACGCCAGTGCCAGCACGATGTCGTCCCCGGGATCGACGGCGATCTCGGCGGCCAGCGCCACGTTGCCGTCGCTGGCGCGCGGGTACTGGTTCGGCAGGCAGCCGTGGCGGCGCAGCTCCTGCCAGCCGTCGCTGATGCCCACGAAGCCGGTCGAGCGGGCCAGCAGCGGTACCGAGCAGCCCAGCGCCAGGGCGCTGCCGTCGCCGTCGGCGAACAGCATCTCCTGGCCCTTGTAGTCGCCCAGCCAGGCGGTGTTGTGCGCGCCGCCGTTGACCAGATGCGGCGACAGCAGCGCGAACAGCCGCAGCCTGGGCGAGCCGGGCGGCGACAGGTCGGTAAAGGTCACGTGTTGCAGCACGACGTCGTGGCGCGGGTCGCTCAGCACGCATTTCTCGATGCGAAAGCGCCCCCGCCGGCAGGTGTTGACCATCCGGTAGGCGGGCACGCCCTCCTCCAGCGTCTCGACCGTCCCCGTGGCGTCACGCTTCTCCTCGGCGAAGAAGCCGCCGGGCTCGCCGTCGGTGACGATCAGGCCGAAGTCGCGGATGCAGGCCTGGTCGACGCGCGGGTAGTACACCTCGTTCAGGATGCCGTGGCTGATGGTGAACCACACCCGGCTCAGCGGCGACAGCGCGGTGCCGACGCCGGACTTGTCGCTCGACGTCCAGCGCGGCGACAGGCCGGGGCCGCCGGGCGCGTTCGGGGCGTTGGCCGCGGGCGCGATGTCGTCCATAGGGGCAACGTACAACAGGCTGCCCGCCCGCGAAAGGACACCTTGATGACGCAAGAGGCCGAGATCGACGTGGCCGGGCTGCTGTTCGACATGGACGGCACGCTGGTCGACAGCGGTGCCGCCGTGCATTCGATGTACCGGCGCTGGGCGGCCCGGCACGGCATCGAGCTGGAGGCGCTGATGCGCGCCCAGCACGGCCGCCGCTCGATCGAGGTCGCGGCGCTGTACGCCCATGTCGGCTATGACGTGGCGGCCGAGGCGGCGTGGATGGTCGAGCAGGAACTGGCCGACCCGAGCCCGATCGTCGAAATTCCCGGAGCCGCCGCGTTGCTGCGCGCCCTGCCGCCGCAGCGCTGGGCCGTGGTGACGTCGGCCGCCCGTCCGCTGGCGTTGCAG
>CAXTVL010000484.1:0-2585 GCA_964247515.1 uncultured Acetobacteraceae bacterium
GCGTTCCTGGTGCTGCGGCGCAACACGCTGGAATTGTGGGGTGACGCCGCCTACGAGGACGAGATCCTGGGCGGCCGCTTCCTGGGCCGCGAGCAACTGATGCTGAACGACCCGGACGCCATCCGGCACGTGCTGGTCGCCAACAACGCCAATTACGGGCGCAACGCCGCCACCCACCGGGTCTTGCAGCCGCTGCTCGGCGGCGGGCTGTTCCTGGCCGAAGGCGAGCCCTGGCGCCACCAACGCCGCACCGTCGCCCCCGCGATGGCGCCACGCATGATGCCGGTGCTGGCGCGCCACGTCGTCACCGCCTGCGCCGTGACCGAGGCGGAACTGGCGGGCGAGCACGGCGTCGTCGAGCTGCTGCCGCGCCTGCAACGCCTGGCGTTGCGCATCGCCGCGCAGTCGATGTTCTCGCTGGAGGCCGCCGAGTTCGGCGCGGCGATGCGCGGCAAGCTGATGCAGTACGGGCTGCGCTTCGCCCGGCCGGGGATGCTCGACCTGGTGCTGCCCAAGGGCATGACCTCGCCGCTCGACCGTGGCCGGGCCGAGTTCCGCCGCGAGTGGCTGGCGTTGATGGACCGCATCATCGACCGCCGCGAGCGCCAGCCCGCCGCCCCGGACCAGCCGCGCGACCTGTTCGACATGCTGGCCGCCGCGCGCGACCCGCAGACCGGGCAGGGCTTCAGCCGGGCGCAGTTGCGCGACGAGATCTCCACCATGATCATCGCCGGGCACGAGACCACGGCGGTGACGCTGTTCTGGGCCTGCTACGTCGCGGCCAAGCTGCCGGCGCAGCAGGACCGCATCGCCGCCGAGGTCGCGAGCGTCGACCTTTCGGCCGGCAACGCGGCTTCGGCGATGAAGCAGTTGGTCTGGACCCGCGCCTTCATCGACGAGGTGCTGCGGCTCTACCCGCCGGCGTTCCTGATCGTGCGCGTCGCGAAAGCCGCCGACGAGATCGCCGGCCGGCGGATCGCGGCCGGCACCGTGGTCAGCGTCTCGCCCTGGGTGCTGCACCGCCACCGCAGGCGCTGGGACGCGCCGGACGCGTTCGACCCCGCGCGCTTCCTGCCAGGGGCGCCGCCTCCGGCGCGCTTCGCCTACCTGCCGTTCGGCGCCGGGCCGCGCATCTGCGTGGGCGCGCAGTTCGCGCTGACCGAGGCGGTGCTGGTGCTGGCGCGGCTGCTGCAATCGTTCCGCCTGGAGCTGGCCGGCTCGCGCGAGGTGGCGCCGCGCGGCTACGTCACCACGCAGCCGGACCGCCCGGCGCGGTTCATCGTCTCGCGGAGGCGGCCGGCATGAGCAAGCTGCGCGTGGCCGACTTCCCGCGCCCGCCGGCGATCGAGCCGGAGCGGCGGCCTTTGCGCATCGTGCTGGGCGGCGAGACCATCGCCGAGACCAGCGAGAGCTGGCGCATCCTGGAGACCACGCACCCGCCGACCTACTACCTGCCCGAGGCGGCGTTCCGGCCGGGCGCGCTGTCGCGCGGCCAGCGGCGCAGCTTCTGCGAGTGGAAGGGCGTGGCGCACTACTTCGCGGTCTCCGGCGGTGGCCGGACCGTGCCCGACGCGGCCTGGGGCTACGACGACCCCACGCGGCAATACGCGGCCTTGCGCCACCACGTCGCGGTCTATGCCGGGCGGATGGACGCCTGCTTCGTGGGCGACGAGCGCGTGGCGCCGCAACCTGGCGAGTTCTACGGCGGCTGGGTGACGAGCGACCTGATCGGGCCGTTCAAGGGGTGATCCCGCTCAGGCGTTGTCGCCCTCGATCGCCGCCACCACGGCGTCCGTGACCTGCCGCGTGGTGGCGGTGCCGCCGAGGTCGGGCGTCAGGATGCCGGCCGCCGTGACCCGCTCCACCGCGCGCATCAGCCGCGCCGACGCCTCCGGCTCGCCCAGATGGTCGAGCATCTGCGAGGCGGTCCAGAACGTCGCCACCGGGTTGGCGATCCCCTGGCCCGCGATGTCGAACGCCGAGCCGTGGATCGGCTCGAACATCGAGGGGTATCGCCGCTCCGGGTCGATGTTGCCGGTGGGCGCCACACCGAGGCTGCCGGCCAGGGCGCCCGCGAGGTCGGACAGGATGTCGCCGTGCAAATTGGTGGCGACGATGGTGTCGAGGCTGCGCGGGTGCAGCGTCATGCGCACCGTCATCGCGTCGACCAGCGCCTTGTCCCAGGTCACGGCCGGGAACTCCCGCGCCACCTCGGCCGCGATCTCGTCCCACATCACCATGCCGTGCCGTTGCGCGTTCGACTTGGTGACGACGGTGAGCAACCGGCGCGGCCGCGACTGCGCCAGCGCGAAGGCGTGGCGCATGATCCGGGCGACGCCGGCGCGGGTGAACACCGCGACCTCGGTCGCGACCTCGTGGGCGAAGCCGCGATGCGCCCGGCCGCCATGCCCGGAATACTCGCCCTCCGAGTTCTCGCGCACGATCACCCAGTCGAGGTCGCCCGGCCCCACGTTTCGCAACGGCGAGGTGATGCCGGGCAGGATCCGGGTCGGCCGCACGTTGGCGTATTGGTCGAACCCCTGGCAGATCGGCAGGCGCAGGCCCCACAGCGTCACGTGGTCCGG
>CAXTVL010000485.1:0-2585 GCA_964247515.1 uncultured Acetobacteraceae bacterium
CCTGCGCAGCTTCCCGTTCGACAAGATCAAGATCGACCAGTCGTTCGTGCGCGACATCGGCAGCAGCGAGGACTGCCGCGCCATCGTCCGCGCCGTGACCGGCCTGGGTGCCAGCCTCGGCATCGCCACCACGGCGGAGGGCGTGGAGACCCTGGAGCAGCTCGACCAGGTGCGGGCCGAGGGCTGCCAGGAGGTGCAGGGCTTCCTGTTCAGCCGGCCGGTCTCGGCCGGCGAGGTGCTGGCGGTGCTGCATCGGGTCGGCGGGACCGCCTTGGATGCGCCTGTCGACGAGGCCGTCTTGGTGGATCCGGAGCCGCATTTGGTCGGCTCGTAGCCACAGGCCTCGCTGCGGCGTCACACCGCCGGCGTCAGCTCCCACGGCAGCGGGCGGGCCGGCGGCCCCGGCGCGCACAGGATCGGCACGCCGTTGGCGGTGCGCACGTTGGGCTCCAGCCCCATCTCGGCCCGCAACGCCCGGAACAGGGCGCCGTGCGCCACCACCAGCACCGGGAACGGATGCCGCAAGGCGCGGTTGATGGCGGCCACGGCGCGGGCGCGCAGCTCCGTGAAGCTCTCGGCGCCCTCGGGCGTGGCGCTGCCCTCGACCCAGGCGGCGAACCAGGAGCCGGCCATCGGCTGCGCCTCCTGGCTGCCGAACGAGGCCTCGTGCAGCCCGTCGTCGGTCGCGACCGGCAGCCCGAGCGCCTCGCCCACCATGCTCGCGGTATCCCGCGCGCGCGACAGCGGCGAGGCGACGATCGAGGCGATGCCGCGCCCTCGCAGCAGCAGCGACGCGGCCTTGGCCTGGGCGATGCCGGTGGCGTTGAGCGGCACCTCGACGTTGCCCTGCGACAACCCTCGCGCGTTCCAGTCGGTCTCGCCGTGGCGCAGGAACCAGAACGGCGTCGCTTGCAGGAGTTCAGCCATCAGTCGAACAACGAGCTGACGGAGCTCTCGTCGCTGATGCGGCGGATCGCCTCGGCCAGCAGGTCGGCGATGCTGGCCTGGCGGATGTTGCCGGCGCCGCGCACCGCCTCGGTCGCGAGGATGCTGTCGGTCACGGTCAGGGTCTCGATCGGCGAGGCGGCGATGCGCGCCACCGCCCCGCCCGAGAGCACGCCATGGGTCACGTAGACGCTGGCCGAGCTGGCGCCGCCCGCGATCAAGGCGCCGGCGGCGTTGACCAGCGTGCCGCCGCTGTCGACGATGTCGTCGACCAGGATGCAGTGCCGGCCCTCCACCTCGCCGATGATGTTCATGACCTCGGACACGCCGGCCCGCTCGCGCCGCTTGTCGATGATGGCGAGGTCGCAGTTGAGCCGGGTCGCGACCGCGCGCGCCCGCACCACGCCGCCCACGTCGGGCGAGACGATCATCAGGTCGCGGCCCTCGTAGCGCTCCTGGATGTCGCGGGTGAACAAGGGGGCCGCGAACAGGTTGTCGACCGGGATGTCGAAGAAGCCCTGGATCTGGCCGGCGTGCAGATCCATCGTCAACACCCGGTTGGCGCCCGCCTCGGTGATCAGGTTGGCGACCAGCTTGGCGCTGATCGGCGTGCGCGGGCCGGATTTGCGGTCCTGCCTGGCGTAGCCGAAATACGGCACCACCGCCGTGACCCTGCGGGCCGAGGCGCGGCGCAGCGCGTCCATCGTGACCAGCAGCTCCATCAGGTTGTCATTCGCCGGGTAGCTGGTGCTCTGCACCACGAACACGTCTTCGCCCCGGATGTTCTCGTGGATCTCCACGAACACTTCCATGTCCGCGAACCGGCGCACCGAGGCGCGCGTGAGCGGCACGCCCAGGTTTGCCGCCACCGCTTCGGCGAGCGGGCGGTTGCTGTTGCAGGCGACGATCTTCATGGCTTTGCTGTCCCGAGTTGCGCCGCCTTGGCCCGTAATCTTCTACCAAGGGCGGCGCGCCCACGATAGCCGGTGATTGTTTCGCAAGTGTATGGTCGATGGGCGCCGGGGGGGGGGCGGGGGGGGCGGCGGCGACGACCGGGGCAGCGGCGTCGGGCGGCTTGGCGCCGACCGGACGTTTCAGGAGCTGGTTCGCGATCACCTCGTGGATGCCGCCGGCGGCCTCGGTGCAGACCGCGGTCGCGAGCTCGCCCCAGTAGCCGCTGATCAGGTCGAGCTTCTCGTCGTGCACCTGCGCCACCACGCCGGCTTGGGTGCCACGCGCGTCGGCCACGGTCCAGGTGATCTCGACGGTGCTGTCGCCGGGAGCGGTGGGCGTCACCTTGACCACGCCGGCGACGGTGAAGTCGGCGCCGGCCGGGTCGTCCTGCACGCTCTCGCCGTGCTGCGGGATCTGCTCGCGCATCAGCCGCTGCAGCGAGCGGTCGCCGTCGCCCGGAGCCCCGGTCACGGGCAGCACCGCGACCCGCGCCGGCCGGTTCAGCAGGCTGTTCGGGTCGCTCATCTGGCGCTTGGCCTCGATGCTGGTGAGCAGGACCGAGACCGGGGAGGCGGCGGCCTCGGCGACCTGCCGCAGCGTGGCCGGGTCGGCGGCCTGCCACGTGGCGGCGTCGACCGGCGCGCCGTCGACGCGGCCGCGGGGCTGGCGCAGCGCGTCCAGCACGG
>CAXTVL010000486.1:0-2575 GCA_964247515.1 uncultured Acetobacteraceae bacterium
CTGTTGCAGCACTTGCCCGACCTGGCGCCGGAGCGGCGCGAGGCGGCGGCGCGTGGCTTCCTGTCGCGGTTCGGCCTGGATGCCGTCGAGGCCGCCGCGACGCTGGCCGAAATCCTGGCGGTGCTGGCGCACCCGGGCCTGGCGCCACTGTTCGCGTCGGGCAGCCGCGCCGAGGCGCCGCTCACCGGCGTGGTGGGCGGGACCGTGGTGGGCGGCGTGGTGGACCGCCTCGCGGTGCTGCCGGACCGCGTGCTGCTCGCCGACTACAAGACCAACCGGCTGCCGCCCGAGGGGCTGGACGCGGTGCCGGTGCTCTACCTGCGCCAGATGGCGGCGTACCGCGCCGTGCTGCGCGCGGCGTTCCCCGGCCGCGCCGTGCTGTGCGCGCTGGTCTGGACCACCGGCGCCGTGGTGATGCCCCTGCCGGACGCATGGCTGGACCCGCACGCCCCGCTTGACCCCCATCCCGGCGCGCCCCAAGTCTCGGCCAACAGCGAAGGACAGCCATCATGAGCGCCAACACCAAGCCGGTCAGCGACCAGAGCTTCACCACCGACGTGCTGCAGGCCCCGGGGCCGGTACTGGTGGATTTCTGGGCCGAGTGGTGCGGCCCGTGCAAGGCGATCGGCCCGGCGCTCGAGGAGATCGCCGGCGAGTACGCCGGCAAGCTCACCGTCGCCAAGGTCAACATCGACGAGAACCCGCAGACTCCCACCGACTACAACGTGCGCGGCATCCCGACGCTGGTGATGTTCAAGGACGGCAAGCCGGTCGCGACCAAGGTGGGTGCCGCCCCCAAGAGCGCGTTGCGCGACTGGATCGCCGCCTCCATCTGAGCGTGCCCGTCCTGACCGTGGACGCGCCCGCCCGGCCGATCCCGTTCCTCGACCTCAAGGCGCAGCAGGCGCGGATCGCCGCCGATCTGCGCGCCCGGCTGGACACGGTGCTGGCGCACTGCCAGTTCGTTCTCGGCCCAGAGGTCGCGGAGCTGGAACGCGCGCTGGCGGCGTTCTGCGGGGCGGCGCATTGCGTCGCGGTCAGCTCCGGCACCGACGCGTTGCAGATCGCGATGATGGCCGAGGGCATCGGCGCCGGCGACGCGGTGTTCCTGCCGGCGTTCACCTACACCGCGACCGCCGAGGTGCCGCTGCTGCTGGGGGCCACGCCGGTGTTCGTCGACGTCGACCCGCACAGCTTCCAGATCGATCCGGCGCATCTCGCCGCCCGCATCGCCGGCGTGCGTGACGACGGCCGGTTGCGCCCGCGCGCGGTGATCGGAGTCGACCTGTTCGGGCAGCCCGCCGACTGGCCCGCGCTGCGCGGCATCGCCGCGCGCGAGGGATTGTTCACCCTCGACGACTGCGCCCAGAGCTTCGGCGCCACCCGGCACGGCGTGCCGCTCGGCAGCATGGCGGACGCCACCGCGATCAGCTTCTTCCCGTCCAAGCCGCTCGGCGCCTATGGCGACGGCGGCGCGCTGTTCACCGAGGACGCCGGGCGCGCGGCGCTGTACCGCAGCCTGCGCTCGCACGGCGAGGGCACGACGCGCTACGAGGTGCTGCGCACCGGCATGAACGGCCGGCTCGACACGATCCAGGCGGCGGTGCTGCTGAGCAAGCTGACGGTGTTCGCGGACGAGCTCGCGGCGCGCGAGCGGATCGCCCGGGCCTACGATGCCGGCCTCGGCCACGCGGTCACGGTCCCGGCGCGGGTGCCGGACAGCACGAGCGCCTGGGCGGTCTACGCCATCCTGCTGCCGGACGCGGCGGCGCGCGGGCGGCTGCAGGCGGCGTTCAAGGCGGCTTCGATCCCGAGCGCGGTGTACTACCCGCGCCCGCTGCACCTGCAGCCGGCCTACGCGCGCGCCCATGACGGCGCGGCGCTGCCGGTCAGCGAGGATCTGGCGACGCGCATCATGGCGCTGCCGCTGCATCCCGACCTGACCGATGCCGACGTCGGGACCATCTGCGCCGTGGTCCGCGCCAGCGTGTGAGCGCCAGCATCGCGCCGCCGGCCAGCAGGCCCCAGAACGCGCCGCCGATGCCGAGGAACCCGACGCCCGAGCCCGTGACCAGGAACGTCACCACCGCCGCCTCGCGATCGCGCGCCTCGTGCATCGCCTGCATCAACGAGCCGCCGAACGCGCCCAGCAGCGCCAGCCCGGCCACCGCCTCGATCAGCACCGGCGGCGCCACGGCGATGAGCCGGGTCACGGCGGTGGCCGCGAGGCCGAACAGCACGTAGAGCCCGCCCGCGCTGAGCCCCGACCAGTAGCGCCGCGCCGGGTCGGGATGCGCGTCCGGCCCCGCGCACATCGCGGCGGTGATCGCGGCGAGGTTCATCGCCAATCCGCCGAACGGGGCCGCCAGCACCGAGGCCAGGCCGGTCGCGGTGAACACCGGCCCCGGCCGGGGGTGGTAGCCATGCGCCGCCAGCACCGCGAAGCCAGGGATGTTCTGCGACGCCATGGTGACGACGAACAGCGGCACCCCGATGCCGAATGCCGCCGCCCAGGTGAAGCTCGGCACGACCAGCACCGGCAGCGGCGACAGCGGCCCGAGGCCCGCGGCCGGCA
>CAXTVL010000487.1:0-2291 GCA_964247515.1 uncultured Acetobacteraceae bacterium
TCGCGGGCGTGGTCAGCCGCCGCGTGGCCCGCGTGGGCGCCGTGGTCGGCATGGCCGGCGAGCCGCTGTTCCGCATCGTCGAGGGCGGCGTGGTGGAGCTGGAGGCCGACGTGCCGGAGACCCGCCTCGTCCGCCTGCACCCGGACCTGAAGGCAACCGCTGGCGGGATCGCGGCGCATGTCCGCCTGGTCGCCCCCGAGGTGAACCGCACCAGCCGGCTGGGTCGGGTGCGGATCGCCTTCGACGGCGCGGCCCCGGGCCTGATCGGTGGCTTCGCCCGCGCCCGGGTCGAGCTGGCGCGGCAGGCCGGCGTCGTGGTGCCGCTGTCGGCGGTGCTGTTCGACCCCGACGGCGCCCACGTGCAGGTGGTGCGTGATGGCTTGGTCGAGACCCGCGCCGTCACCGTGGGCCTCAAGGATGCCGGCCGGGCGTTGCTGATTGCGGGCCTCGCCCCCGGCGAGCGCGTGGTGGCGGTCTCCGCCAGCTTCGTGCGCGGCGGCGACCGCGTCGTGGCGGTCGCGGCGAACTGATGGCGCTCAACGTCTCCGGCGCCTCGATCCGCAAGCCGGTGCCGGCCATGGTGCTGTTCGCGGTGCTGCTGGTGCTCGGCGTGATGTCGTTCCGCGCCATCCCGATCACCCGCGCCCCCAACGTCGACGTGCCGATCGTCTCGGTCTCGGTGAGCGAGACCGGCGCCGCCCCGGCCGAGCTCGAATCGCAGGTGACGCGCAAGGTCGAGGACGCGGTGGCCAACGTCGCCGGCGTCAAGCACGTGTTCTCCAGCGTCACCGACGGCCTCTCCACCACCACCGTCGAGCTGCGGCTCGAGGTCGGCACCGACCGCGCGCTGAACGACGTCAAGGACGCGGTGGCGCGCATCCGCGGCGACCTGCCGCGCGGCATCGACGAGCCGGTGGTCGAGCGCATCGACGTGGTGGGCCAGGCGATCCAGACCTTCGCCGCCGCCTCCGCCGGCATGACCCTGGAACAGCTCTCCTGGTTCATCGACGACGTGCTGCTCCGCGACCTCCAGGGGGTGCCAGGCGTGGGCCGGGTCGAGCGCATCGGCGGCGTGGCGCGCGAGGTGCAGGTATTGCTCGACCCGGACCGGCTGGCCTCGCTCGGCGTCACCGCCGGGCAGGTCAATGACCAGGTGCGCGCCACCAACGTCGACCTCGCGGGCGGGCGCGGCGAGGTGGGCGGGCGCGAGCAGGCGATCCGCACGCTGGCCAACGCGCCGGGCGTGGCGGCGCTGGCGGCGTCGCGCATCGTGCTGCCGGGCGGGCGCGAGCTGCGGCTGTCCGATCTCGGCCGGGTGGTCGACAGCTACGAGGAGCCGCGCCGTTTCGCCCGGCTCGACGGGCAGCAGCCGGTGGTGGCGTTCGCGGTCTACCGCGCCAAGGGCGCCAGCGACGTCGAGGTCGCGGCCCGCGTCAAGGATCGGCTGGCGGCGCTCGCCGTGGCGCACCCCGAGGTCACGACCACGCTGATCGACGACAGCGTGCGCGGCACCTATGGCGGCTACGTCTCGGCGATGCACTCGCTGCTGGAGGGGGCGGCGCTCGCGGTGCTGGTGGTGTTCCTGTTCCTGCGCGACTGGCGGGCGACGCTGCTCGCCGCCGTCGCCTTGCCGCTGTCGATCCTGCCGGCGTTCTGGGCGATGTCGCTGATGGGCTTCTCGCTCAACTTCGTGAGCCTGCTCGCGGTGACGCTCGTGACCGGCATCCTGGTCGACGACGCCATCGTCGAGATCGAGAACATCGTCCGCCACATCCGCATGGGCAAGTCGGCGTTCAACGCCGCGGTCGAGGCGGCGGACGAGATCGGGCTGGCGGTGGTGGCGATCACGCTGACCATCGTGGCGGTGTTCGCGCCGGTCAGCTTCATGGGCGGCATCGCCGGGCAGTACTTCAAGCAGTTCGGCCTGACCGTGGCCGCCGCCGTGCTGTTCTCGCTGCTGGTGGCGCGGCTGGTGACGCCGGTGATGGCGGCCTACTTGCTGAAGCCGCACGGCCACCGCGCCGCGCGCGAGGGCGTGGTGATGCGCTCCTATCTCGGCCTGCTGCGCGCGACACTGGCCTGGCCGTACGCGACGCTGCTGGTGGGCCTGGTGCTGTTCGCCGTCTCGCTGTGGTCGACCACGCTGCTGCCCACGGGCTTCATCCCGCCGCAGGACGACGCCCGCATCGTGCTGTCGCTGGAGCTGCCGCCGGGCGCCACGCTGGAGGACACCCGGCGCAAGACCGACGCCGTGGCGCGCAGCTTCCTGCGACAAGCGGGCGTGACACAGG
>CAXTVL010000487.1:2301-2573 GCA_964247515.1 uncultured Acetobacteraceae bacterium
CCCCCCGGGCCCACCCCCGCGGCGGGGGCGCGCCTGGCCCGCCCACTGGGGGGGGCCACCCTGGCGTCGGGGGGGGGCCCCCCCCCCCCCCCCGGGGCCGGGGCGGAGATCCGCACCGCCGCGATGATCGTCAACCTGGTGCCCAAGGACCGGCGCGCGCTGACCCAGAAGCAGATCGAGGGCCAGCTCTCGCGCCGCCTCGCCGACATCCCCGATTTGCGCGGCTGGTACGTGAACGACCGCGGCGAGCGCGAGCTGTCGGTCACGGTGCT
>CAXTVL010000488.1:0-2563 GCA_964247515.1 uncultured Acetobacteraceae bacterium
AGCCTTCGCCGCGCTGGAGCCGCAGCCGCTGGGCGACCGGCTGGTGGGCGCGTTGCAGGCGGGGGTCGCCAAGGGCGGCGAGGCCGGGCCGTTGCGCTCGGCCGGGCTGCTGCTGGCCGACGCGCCGCCCTGGCCGGTCGCCGATCTGCGCGTCGACTGGCAAGACGAGCCGGCCGCGGCCTTGGCGGCGCTGTGGGCGCTGTGGCGGCCGCAGATGCAGGCCTACGTCACCCGCGCGCTCGATCCGGCGTCGGCGCCGGCGTTCGGCGTCGAAGGCGACCGCTGAGCGCGGCGGGTCAATCGCTCTCCAGCCAGCGCGCCGCCTGCGCGAACACCGCTTCCGGCAGCAGGCCCTGCATGCAGGCGTGGTCGTGCGGGCACTCGGCCAGCCGGTCGTAGCCGCAGGGCGAGCACGGCACCACCGCCATCAGCGCCCGCGAGCGCTCGCCGCGCGGCCCCCATTCCTGCGGCTGGTGGCTCGCCGAGTAGATCGCCAGCGTGCGGCTGCCGAGCGAGGCGGCGAGGTGGGCGATGCCGGAGTTGTTGCAGATCACCAGGTCGGCGGCGCGCAGGATCGCCGGGATGTCGGCCCAGGCGGTGCGGCCGCCGAGGTTGGCGACCCGCTCGCCCACCCCGCTCGCCTGCGCGATATGCGCCAGCGCCCCGGTCTGCGGGCGCGAGCCGATCAGCAGCACGGCGCAATCCAGCCGCTCGACCAGCATCCGCACCAGCGACACGTAATGGTCGAGCGGCCAGTCGCGCATGTCGGAGTTGCTGACCGGCGCCAAGACGACGCGGTAGCGCCCGGGCAGCGCCGGAATCTCGGGCGCCGGCCCGTCGTCCGGCGCCGGGTAGAGCGAGCGGGTGCGGTCGGCCACGAGCTGCACCAGCAGCGAGAGCTGCTCGCCGATGTGCAGCTCCGAGCGTTGCAGGCGCGGCGTGGTCGGCAGGTCGATCTGGTCGAGCTTGACGCCACGGAACGCCAGGCTGGCGCGCAGCGGGCGGCCGCGCGCGAACAGGCGGAACTCGCAGGTGGCGCTGTCGTCGGGGTTGTCGAATTCGAGCGGCACGCCGTCGCCGCCGCTGCCGGCGATCTCGGCGAGCGGGATCTCGCGCTCCGCCAGCACGTCGACGCCGCCGCGCAACACGTCGATCTTGACCATCAACGGCCGTGGCGCGATCCGCAGGCCGGTCAGGTGCAGGCCGAAGGTCGCGCGGAACCGTCCGCGCCGCAGCCGGATGTACGGGCCGTAGACCAGGTGCGTGTCGGTGACGCTGAAGTCGGTCTCGTGCTTGAAGGCGCCCTGGGTCGGCATCCGCGAGACGAACCGCTCCGGGCCGAGCACCACGTTCAGCGTCCGGTCGATGGTGTCGGTGCGGCGCATCGCCTGGTCGAACGGCAGCGCCACGTCGAGATACGGGAACCGGGTCGTGGTGCCGATGCCGCAGCGGGTCGCGGCGTCGACGTGCTGCAGCAGCTCGCGGGTGTCGTCGTCGACGCGCAGGTCCACCGCGATGTCGAAATGGCCGAGCGCCGCCTGGCTGAACTCGAGCGCGCTCTGCACCGGCTTGCGGTCCCAGCCGCGCACGATCTCTGGGAACAGGTCGTGCGTGGCCACCTCGTCGGCCAGGCCGCACGCCTCGGCCACGCCACGGTTCCAGGAGCCCACGACCAGGCGGATATGGTCATGGGCGAACGCCGCCCGCAGCTCGCGCAGCGCCGGCAGGCCGATGATGAAGTCGCCGAAATGGCCGAGCTGCATGGCGAGGATGCGCCGCCGGCGCGGCTGCGCGCCGCCGAAGTCGAACAGCGCGAGGCTGAGCGGCGAGCCGGGCAGCACATGCACCTGCTGCGCCGAGTTGTCGCGCTCGCGCACCGTCTCCACGCTGGCCCCGACCCGGGCCGCCTCGGCCAGGAAGCGCGCCGAGGGCGCGGCGCTGTCGCGGGTGACGAGGCTCCAGGCGGGAGCCGCGATCTTCTCGATCACCAGCTCGATCTCGTAGCAGCCGCCGGAGTGCCGCTCGGGCGGGATCGCGTAGTCGAAGTCGCGGTCGTTGTCGACCAGGTGGCGCAGCCGGTAGGCGTTGGGCGGCAGCACGGCCTCGATGTCGGCCATCAGCGAGGCGGGGGTGTAGAAGCGCTTGTGGTCGGCGTTGTAGTGCGACGGCAGCATGGCGCGCTTCTCGTAGAGGAACTGGTGCGGCACCATGACCACGAGGAAGCCGCCGGTGCGCAGCACGCGGAACCAGTCGCGCAGCGCCTGCGCGTGGTCGGCGATGTGTTCGAGGCAGTGGCTCGCGAACACCGCGTCCTGCGAGCCGTCGGCGAACGGCAGGGTGCGGCCGTCATAGCCCGGGTAGTCGAGCTCGATGCCAGTGGCCTGCGGCACGATCGGCACCACGTCCTCGATGTAACCCTTGTAGCCGATGTCGAGGATGTGCTGGCCGGAGAGGTAGGTGGCGACGAAGCCGTTGTCGAGCCGCAACCGCTGCGACTTGCTCGCCTCCTCGCCGACGCGCCTTGGTTCGTCCACCTACGGTCCTCCCTCTGGCGTCGCCGCCG
>CAXTVL010000489.1:0-2559 GCA_964247515.1 uncultured Acetobacteraceae bacterium
CCAGCGCACGGCGGGGATGTTGTCGAAGAACGGCTGGACGGTGGCGGGCGTGGCCTCGTCGTGGCGGCCGGACACCAGCAGTGTCGGCGTCGCGATCGCGTGCAGGCGATCCACGACCGTCCAGTGCCGCATGGTGCCGATGACGTGGAACTCGCTCGGCCCGTTCATCGCCTCGAACACCTGCATGTCGGCTTCCATCGCGGCGTCGGTGCGCGCGACCTCGGGCGGCAGCGGGTCGAGCCGGCAAAGGTGGCGGCGGTAGAACACCTTGCACGCCGCCTTGTACTCCGGGTCGTGCGTGCTGCCGGCGGCCTCGTGGCGCAGCAGCGTCGCCTGCACGTCCGGCGGCAGCGCCGCGCGCAGCCGGTCGGCCTCGCTGACCCAGAGCGCGATCGAGGCCGGGGTGTTGGCCAGCACCAAGGCGCGCAGGCCGGGCGGGTGCGTCAGCGCGTGCTCGGCGCCCAGCACGCCGCCCCAGGACTGGCCGAGCAGCGCGTAGCGCCCGGCGATGCCGAGGTGACGCAGCAAGGCGTCCAGCTCGCGCAGGAACAGCTCCTGCGTCCAGTACGAGTCGGGCGCGTCCGGCAGGCGGGTCGAGCGGCCGCAGCCGAGCTGGTCGTAATGGATCACCGCCCGGCCGCCCATGCGCGCCAGGTCGGCGTAGCGCAGCAGGTAGTCGTGCGGGGCGCCCGGCCCGCCATGGATCACCACCAGCGGCGTCGCGGGCGCGCGCGGGTCGCCGGTGACGCGGTACCAGGTGGCGTGGCCCTCGAACGGCATCGTGCCTTCGGCGCTGGGTTCGGCGATCGGCTGCATGGCGCTGCGATGGGCGAGATCGGCGGCCCGGTCAAGCCTTGCCAGCGCCCGGCGCCCGCGCATACGGTTCGCATCGCGACAGGCTCGCCACGGAGGACACGCATGACCGGCCGCGCCCTGGCGACTGCCGCCCTCTCGTGCCTGATGGCGTTCCCGGCGCTCGCCGCCGACCATCGCGGCGGCACCATGCGGCTGCTGGCGCACGCCGCCGCCGGCACGCTCGATCCGCAGATCAACTACACGACGCAGTTCTGGCAGATCGAGCAGGCGACCTACGACGGGCTGCTGGCGTTCCGCAAGGTGGGGGGTGCCGCCGGCAACACCATCGTCCCCGATTTGGCGCAAGCCATCCCCACGCCGCAGGACGGTGGCCGCACCTACGTCTTCAAGCTGCGCCCCGGCATCCTGTTCTCCGACGGCGCGCCGGTCACGGCCGACGACGTGGCGGCGACGTTCCGGCGCATCTTCGCGGTCGCGAGCCCCACCGCCGGCACGTTCTACAACGGCATCGTCGGCGCCGACGCCTGCCTCAAGGCGCCCGCCGGCTGCGCGCTGCCCGGCGTCGTGGCCGACGCGCGGGCCGGCACGATCACCTTCCACCTGACCCGGCCCGACGCCGAGTTCCTCGACAAGCTCGCGGTGCAGCACGCGTCGGTGGTGCCGCGCGGCTCGCCGCAGAAGGACACCGGCGTCACCCCGCTGCCGGGCACCGGGCCGTACATGATCGCCGCGTACAACCCGACCGAGCAGATGCGGCTGGTGCGCAACCCGCATTTCAGGGAATGGAGCCACGACGCGCAGCCGGACGGCTACCCGGATGTCGTGCTCTACAAGTTCGGCCTGACGCCCGAGGCCGAGATCACCGAGGTGCAGAACGGCCAGGCCGATTGGAGCTTCGATCCGCCGCCGGGCGACCGGCTGGGCGAGTTGGGCCGCAAGTTCGCGGGCCAGGTGCATCTGTCGCCGATGACCGAGATCTACTACGCCTCGCTCAACGTCAACCTGCCGCCGTTCGACAAGCCGCAGGCGCGCCGGGCGGTCAACGACGCGATCGACCGCAACGCGCTGGTCAAGCTGTACGGCGGCGCCAAGCTCGCCGCCGCGTCGTGCCAGGTCCTGCCGCCGGGCATTCCCGGCTACAAGCCGTACTGCCCGTTCGGCGCCAAGCCCGGCGAGCGTTGGTCCGGCCCCGACCTGGCGCGCGCCCGGCAGTTGGTGCGCGAATCGGGCACCGCCGGGCAGAGCGTCACCGTGATCGCCGACGAGGGCAGCGTGCAGCGCGACATCGGCACCTACCTGGCGAGCGTGCTGAACCAGATCGGCTACAAGGCGACGCTGCACTCGCTGTCGAGCGACATCGAGTTCACCTACATCCAGAACTCCAACAACAAGACCCAGATGGGCGTCTCGTACTGGGCGCAGGACTACCCGGCGCCGTCCGACTTCCTCAACGCGATGTTCTCCTGTGCCGCGTTCCACCCCGGCTCCGACGCGTCGGCCAACATCTCGGGTTTCTGCGACCACGCGCTCGACGCGCGGATGCAGCAGGCGATGGCGCTGTCGCTCACCGACCAAGCTGGCGCCGACAAGCTCTGGGGCGAGATCGACCGCGCCGTCACCGACCAGGCGCCGGCGGCGGTGCTGTTCGTGCCGCGCAACATCGACTTCGTGAGCAAGCGGGTCGGCCACTTCACGTTCAGCCCGCAGGACAACTGGATCATCACGCAGTCCTGGGTGCAGTAG
>CAXTVL010000490.1:0-2558 GCA_964247515.1 uncultured Acetobacteraceae bacterium
GTTCAACGCCACCGCCATCCGCTCGATGGCGTTCCAGTTGCCGGAGCTTGGCATCCTGTCGCTCGCGATGATGATCCCGCTGCTGTCCGGCGGGCTCGACTTGTCCATCATCGCCACCGCCAACCTGTCGGCGCTGGCGATGGCGTACCTGCTCACCCATCTGGGCCTGGGCGCGACAGGGATTGCGGCGGTGGGCTGGCACGGCCTGGCGCTGGCGGCGGGGTTCGCGGTGGCGGCGCTGATCGGTCTGCTGAACGGCGCGGCCGTCGCCTATCTCGGGGTCTCGCCGATCCTGGCGACGCTCGGCAGCATGACCATGGTCAAGGGCATCGCGGTCGGCCTCACCCACGGCAACGTCATCTCCGGCTTCCCGCCCGGCATCGTGTTCCTGGGCAACGGCAGCCTGTTCGGCGTGCCGATGGCGCTGCTGCTGTTCGCGCTGGTGGCGATCCCGGTCGCGGTGCTGCTGGGCCGCACGCCGTGGGGCACCGTCGTCGCCCTGTGCGGCTCGAACCAGGAGGCGGTGCGTTACTCCGGCATCGACACGCGCCGCGTGGTGCTGCGCGTCTACCTGCTCTCGGCGGTGCTGTCGGCGGTGGCCGGCCTCGTGATGATGGCGCGGTTCAATTCGGCCAACGCCGCCTACGGCGAGAGCTACCTGCTGGTCACGATCCTGGCGGCGGTGCTGGGCGGCATCGATCCGTCGGGCGGTTTCGGCAAGGTGGGCGGGTTGGTGATGTCGCTGGTCATCCTGCAACTCATCTCGACGGCGGCGAACCTGATGGGCGTCAGCCAGTTCCTGACCCTGGCGCTGTGGGGCGCCATCCTGTTGGCGGTGGCCGGGGTCGGCCGGTTGCGGGCCTGGTTGCCGCTGCGGCCAAGGCGAATGCGCCCACAACGATAAAAACGGAGGAACCGCGATGCTTCGCGCCCATGGGATAGTGTCCACGGCATTCGCCATCATGCTGTCCGCGGCAGGCTCGGCGGCCGCGCAATCGCCGTCCGCGACGGCGCATTGGGTCGGGAGCTGGGGCGCCTCGCCGGCGTTTCCCACCGGCCCCGAGATCACCAACGAGACCATCCGCCAAGTGGTGCGACTGTCGCTCGGCGGCGGCGCGGTCCGTGTCCGTTTCAGCAACGAGTTGGGCGGCGCCCCGCTGGTGATCGGCGCGGCACACCTGGCGCGGCCGGGACAGGCGCCCGGCAGCGTCGATCCCGCGAGCGACCACGCGCTGACCTTCGGCGGCCGCCCGTCCGTCACCATCCCGCCCGGAGCACCCGCGCTCAGCGACCCGGTGACGCTCGACGTCCGCGCGCTCGACAGCCTCGCCGTCAGCCTGTTCGTGCCGCGCGACAGCGGCCCCAGCGCCACGCACCCGCTCGGCCGCGCCACGGCCTTCCGCTCGGCAGGCGACCACACTGCCGCGGCGACCCTGCCCGACGCCAAGACCGGCCCCGAGCGGTTCTTCCTCAGCGGCGTCGAAGTGGACGCGCCGGGTGCCGCGGCTGTGGTGACGCTGGGCGACTCGATCACCGACGGCTTCGGCTCGACCGTCGACGCCAACCGGCGCTGGCCCGACGTGCTGGCCGAGCGGCTGGCGGCGGCACAGACGCCGATCGGGGTGGTCGACGCCGGCATCAGCGGCAACCGCATCCTGCACGACCTGCCGGAAGCGCTGTTCGGACCGTCCGCGCTGGCCCGGTTCGACCGCGACGTGCTCTCGGTGCCGGGCGTGCGCACGGTGATCCTGATGGAGTCGATCAACGACATCGGCCACCCCGGCAGTGCTGACCTGCCGGACCAGAAGGTGAGCGCCGAGGACATCACCGCAGGGATGCGCCAGCTCGCCGAGCGCGCGCACGCGCACGGCATCCGCATCCTGGGTGCCACGCTCACGCCGTACGTGGGCACCATCTTCCCCGGCTACTTCACGACCGCCGGCGAGGCGGACCGGCAGGCGGTCAACCGCTTCATCCGCGAGGGCGGCGCGTTCGACGGCGTGATCGACTTCGACGCCGTGGTGCGCGACCCGGCGCGCCCGGACCACATCGCCGCCGAGTACGATTTCGGCGACCACCTGCACCCGAACGACGCCGGCTACCGCAAGATGGGCGAGGCGGTGGACCTGTCGCTGGTCAGCGGGAAGTGACTGCGCGCGCCGCCGCGTACGCCCGGCACGCATCGCCGAACGCCGCGAAGATGGCGCGGCTCGGCGCGTCGGTCGCGGCGTGCCATTCCGGGTGCCACTGCACGCCCAGCACGAAGCCCGCGCCCCCCACGCCGCGCACCGCCTCGACGGTGCCGTCCCGCGCCACCGCCTCGACCCGCAGCGACGCCGCCGGGTGGTCGACCGCCTGCCCGTGCAGGGAGTTCACCGCGATCTCGTCCGCGTCCAGCAGCTCGGCCAGGCCGCCGGACAGCCGCACCGTCTGCCGGATGGCGAATTGCGGCTCCGGCGTGCCGGCCGGCTCGCGGTGGTCGAGCCGGCCGGGCAGGGCGTGGACCTGCTGGTGCAGGCTGCCGCCCAGCGCCACGTTCAGCTCCTGGATGCCGCGGC
>CAXTVL010000491.1:0-2557 GCA_964247515.1 uncultured Acetobacteraceae bacterium
GGCGGCGCCGATTGGCGGCACGTCGCCGGTCATGCCGGCCAGCACCTCGGCGACATGGCGCACCTTGACCGGGCTGCCCTCGCGCGCCAGCCGCCCGGCCATGTTGAGCAGGCAGCCGAGGTCGCCGGCCAGCAGCGTGTCGGCGCCGGAGCCAGCGATGTCGCGGGTCTTGTCGCAGACCATGCGGGTCGAGATGTCGGGGTACTTGACGCAGAACGTGCCGCCGAAGCCGCAGCAGGTCTCCGGCTCCGCCATCTCGGTGAGGCGCAGGCCGGCGACGCTCGCCAGCAGGCGGCGTGGTTGCCGCTTGATGCCGAGTTCGCGCAGGCCGGAGCAACTGTCGTGGTAGGTGGCGGTGCCATCGAGCGCCGCGTCCACCCGCTCGACGCCCAGCACGTCGGTGAGGAAGCTCACCAGCTCGAAGGTCTTCTCGCCCAGCGCCCTAGCGCGCGCCCCGAGCAGGGGATCGTGGTCGAACAGGTGCGGGATATGGCTGCGGATCATGCCGCCGCAGCTCCCCGACGGCACCACCACGTAGTCGTAGCCGCCGAACGCCGCGACGATGCCGGCCGCGATGTCGCGGGCGGTGGCGCGGTCGCCGCTGTTGTAGGCGGGCTGGCCGCAGCAGGTCTGGGCGCGCGGCACCTCGACCAGGCAGCCGGCGTCCTCCAGCAGCTTGATCGCGGCGAAGCCCACGGTCGGGCGGTGCAAATCGACCAGGCAGGTCACGAACAGCGCCACGCGCGGCTTGGCGGCGGAAGGTTGGCTGGCTGACATGGCAGCAACTTAGGGCGCGGTGGCGACCTCCGCCAGGGACGCGATCGGGGATGCGCCGCATTCCGCCTGCAAACGCGCCACGGCGGCGGCGGCGTAGTGCGGGTCGAGCTCGAAGCCGATGCCGCGATGGCCGAGCCTCGCCGCGGCGACCAGCGTGGTGCCGGCGCCGGCGAACGGGTCGAGCACGACCGCGTCCGCCCTGCCGTGCAGCATCAGGCAGCGCAGCGGCAGCTCGACCGGGAAGCCGGCCGGGTGGTCGAACTTCTGCGCCTTCGAGCGCACCGTGGCGTACGGCATGAACCAGACGTTGCCGGCGCAGCGGCGGTCCCGCGCATGGCCCCAGCGGGCGATGTTCGACTTGTCCTTGAACGGCACGCCGACCGCGAGCCGGTCGACCGCGACCTCGCCCGAGCGGGTGAAGTGGAAGATCGCCTCGTGGTTCTGGTTGACGAAGCGGCGGCTGCTGATCGGCTTGAAATGGCCCAGCGTGTCGTCGCCGACGCTGAGCGACTTCACCCAGACGATGTGGTTCTGCAACACCAGATGCGCGCGCAACGCCGCCGCCGCGTCCTGCGCCAGCCAGGGGTCGGTGTTGGTGCTGCCGACGTTGAGGAACACCGAGCCGTCCGGCTTCAGCACCCGGCGCAGCTCGCCCCCGACTTGCGCCAGCCAGGCGAGGTAGGCGGCGCGCGGCTGGCGGTCGTGGTAGCTGCGGTAGGCGACGCCGATGTTGTACGGCGGCGACGTGACCACCACGTCGACCGAGTCCGCCGGCAAGGCGGGCAACGCGTCCAGGCAGTCGGCCTGCGTCACAACATGGCGGCCCACCTCCCAGCGCGGCCCGCTCACCGGACGGCGGCGGTCTGGGCGGCGCGTGGCAGCAGCAGGTAGTCCGTCCCGTGGGCGTTCATCCGGCCGGCGCGGTCCTCGGCGGTGTGGTCCCAGCCCCAGAAGATGTCGGCGCGCACCGGGCCGCGGATGGCACCGCCCAGATCCTGCGCCAGCATCAGCCGGTCGAGCGGCCGGCGGTCCTGCGGGTCGGTGGTGGCGACGAACACCGGGGCGGCGAGCGGAATGAAACGCCGGTCGACCGCGATCGAGCGGCCGGGCGTCAGGCTGGCGCCGAGCGCTCCCGGCGGCCCCTGGTCGGGATGCAAATCGTCCAGTTCGCGGAAGAACACGTAGGAGGGGTTGCGGTCCATGACCGCTTCCGCCTGCTCCGGATGCGCCGCGAGCCAGGCGCGGATCGACTGCATCGAGACCTGTCGCAGCGGGATCGCGCCCTGCTCGGCCAGCACGCGGCCGAGCGGCACGTAGGGCCGCCCGTTCTGGCCGGCGTAGGTCACGCGCACGGTGTGCCCGTCGGGCAGGCGGACCCGGCCGGACCCCTGGATCTGCAACACGAACGCGTCCACCGGGTCGGCCAGCCAGAGCAGTTCGAGCTGGCGTGGCGCCAGCGCGCCCGCCACGATCGCGGCGCGGTCGAAATACGGCACCAGCCGGTCGCCATCGAGCCGGCCGGTCACGTGCTTGCCTTGCAGGTCCGGGCTGAACGCGCCGAGGTCGACCTGGACGAGGTCGGTGGGGCGGCCGAGCAACGGCGTGTCGTAGCCGCCGCCCTGGGTGCGGCTGCCGGCCACCTCGGGCTCGTAATAGCCGGTGAACAGCGACTGGCCGGCGGAATCGCTCACCGCGTAGGGCTGGAACCGCGCCTCGAAGAAGCCGCGGGCGGGGGGCGCCCCCCCCCCCCCCCCCCCCCCGCGCCAGCGCCGACGAGGGC
>CAXTVL010000492.1:0-2541 GCA_964247515.1 uncultured Acetobacteraceae bacterium
GGGACAGCAACGCCACCTTGGTGAAGCCGCCCTGCACGATCGTGCCCATCACCTCGATGATGCGGCCGTAGCTGTTGGCCTTGTCGCCGCGCACGAAGATGCGGCGGTCGTTCTGGTCGTGCGCCAGCGCCTGCAACCGCGCCACCAGGTCGGGCAGCGCCACCGCGGCATCCTGCAGGAACACGTTGCCGCCGGAATCGACCGAGACGGTGAGCGGCGCGTTATCCTGGGTGGTCGGGCTGGCGCTCGCCTTCGGCAGGTCGACGTTGATCGACGAGCTCATCAGCGGCGCCGTCACCATGAAGATGATGAGCAGCACCAGCATGACGTCGACCAGCGGCGTCACGTTGATCTCGGCCAGCGGCCGGTAGCGCCCCCCTGCCTGCCGACCGCCGCCGCCGAGCCGCATCGCCATCTAGGCGCGCTCCTCGCCCTGGCGCGACAGGATGGCGCCGAACTCGGTGCCGAACGCCTCCAGCTTCGAGGCCAGGCGCGCCAGGTCGGTGCTGATCTTGTTGTAGGCGAGCACCGCCGGGATCGCCGCGACCAGGCCGATCGCGGTCGCGAACAACGCCTCCGCGATCCCCGGGGCGACCACGGCGAGACTGGTGTTGTGCATCGCGGCGATCGCCGAGAAGCTGTGCATGATGCCCCAGACGGTGCCGAACAGGCCGATGAACGGCGCCGTGGCGCCGACCGAGGCCAGGAACGTCATCCAGCGCTCCAGCCGCTCCATCTCGCGCCCGACCGTCACCGCCATGGCGCGCTCGACCCGGTCGCGCACGCCGCCGCGGCTGAAATCGGCGCCGGCCGCGCGCAGGCTGCGCCGCCACTCGGTCATCGCGGCGCCGAACACGGCGGCCATCGGGTGCTGCGGCTTGGTGCCCTCCAGCTCGTAGAGGTCGTCGAGGCTGCCGCCGGACCAGAAGCGGTCCTCGAACGCGTCCGCCGCCCGCCGGGCGCGGCGCAGGGTCACGGATTTCTCGAACACGATCGCCCACACCATCACGCTCGCCACCAGCAGCAGCGCGATGACGACCTTGACCACGATGTCGGCTTGCAGGAACAGGCTGAGCAGCGACAGGTCGCCGCCGGCGGGAAGGGTGGCCGCGTCCACGGTCCGGTCCAATTTCGATCCTCTACGCCAGCGCCGCCAGGGCGGCGCGCCATCGTTCGGGTATGCGACTCGGCCGCCAGTCGGACAGCCGGACGCAGGCGAGGTGAACCTCTGCCACCAACAACGCCCGCTGGGTAGGGGTTTCGTTGCAAAAGAAGTTTTGTCGCAGCCGCATCGACGCGCTCCGCAGCTCCGTCACGGCGGTCTCGATGGTCAGCCCGTCGTCGAGCCGCGCCGGGGCGGCGAAGTCGAGCGCCACCTTGCGGACGATGAAACACAGTCCGTGTCCCGACGCCAGTTCGGCGTGCGGCACGCCCATGTCGCGCAACGCCTCGGTGCGCGCCCGCTCCGCCATGCCGAGGTATCTGGCATGGTAGACCACCCCGCCGGCGTCGGTGTCCTCGTAATACACGCGCAAGGCGTAGCGATGCGTGGCCTGCCGCTTGGTGGCGGCGCGATGCAAACTCATCCATCCTCGGGGAGCAGGTCGAGCTGTGGCTGGGTGCCCGCCGGCGGCGACAGGCCGAGATGGCGCCAACCGCGCTCGCCCAGCAGCCGGCCGCGGCTGGTGCGCAGCAGCAACCCCTCCTGGATCAGGTACGGCTCCACCACGTCCTCCAGCGTGTCGCGCGCCTCGGCCAGCGCCGCCGCCAGCGTCTCGACGCCCACCGGGCCGCCGGAATGGTGCTCGGCGATGCGGCGCAGGTAGCGGCGGTCCATGGCGTCGAGCCCCATCGCGTCGACCTCGAGCCGCAGCAGGGCGGCGTCGGCGATGGCGCGGTCGACCGGCCCCGAGCGCTCGACCAGCGCGAAGTCGCGCACCCGGCGCAGCAGCCGGCCGGAGATGCGCGGGGTGCCGCGCGAGCGGCGCGCGATCTCGGTGGCGCCGTCCGGCGTCAGCGCGAAGCCGAGCTTGTGCGCCGCGCGCGTGACGATCAGCGTCAGCTCCTCGGGCGTGTAGAACACCAGGCGCAACGGGATGCCGAAGCGGTCGCGCAAGGGTGTCGCCAGCAGCCCGGCGCGGGTGGTGGCGCCGACCAGGGTGAACGGCGCCAGGTCGATCCGCACGCTGCGCGCCGCCGGCCCTTCGCCGATGATGAGGTCGAGCTGGAAATCCTCCATCGCCGGGTACAGCACCTCCTCGATGGCGGGCTGCAAGCGGTGGATCTCGTCGATGAACAGCACGTCGCGCGGCTGCAAATTGGTCAGGATCGCCGCCAGGTCGCCGGCGCGCTGGATCACCGGGCCGGAGGTGGCGCGGAATCCCACGCCCAGCTCGCGCGCCACGATCTGCGCCAGCGTGGTCTTGCCCAGGCCGGGCGGGCCGTGCAGCAGCACGTGGTCCAGCGCCTCGGACCGGCTGCGCGCCGCCTCGATGAACACCGCGAGGTTCTCGCGGCTGGCCTTCTGGCCGGTGAACTCGG
>CAXTVL010000493.1:0-2540 GCA_964247515.1 uncultured Acetobacteraceae bacterium
CCCCAGTGGGGTCCAGGGGCGAAGCCCATGGCCTTCCTTCACGGCATGTGCAAGGAAGCGGCGGCGATGATGGCGTCGAGCGCCGAGGACTGGGTGCCGGCCGACGCGCCGCCGAATGGGCCGGACCAGACCTGGCCCAGTTGGTTGCCGGCTCCCCGCGCCTTGCTCCAGATGCTGTCCGCATTGGCCGTGAAGAAGCTGGCGTAGCTGGGCTGCGGCGCGGCCTGGTCGAGCTTGAGCAGGTTGCGCACGAAGATGCCCTTGAACTGCACGCCGCCGCCCGTCGGGCCGCCGTTCGCCTCGCCCGGGTCGTGCAGCACGCCGGCCGCGTCCGTCAGGTGCAGCAGCGCCGCGTCGGCGACCGCCTTCGCCGCGGGCAGCAGGGTCGGGGTAGGGACGGCCTTGTTCAGCTCCACCAGGCCGCCCAGGACGACGCCCTGGTTGTAGGTCCACACGGCTTGATTGTTGTTCACGCAATGCGCCGGGTTGGTGGAGGTCAGCCCGTCGTTGATCAGGTGGTTCTGGTTGATCATGCCGGACTGGCTGAACCATTGCCACTCCATCTGCGCCCAGGTGAGGTAGTGCGCCTTCTGCGCGGCGTCGGCCATGTGGTTGGCGAGGCGGGCCGACACCGACAGGAACAGCTCGTTGGCGATGGCGTTCTTGTACTTGCGGTCCTTGCTCCACCAGATCCCGCCGCCGCACGTCGTGGTGTCCCAGCCGGCGGCCATGTCCTCGAAGATCGACTGGGCCATCGACAGGTACTGCCGGTCGCCCGTCACGTCGTAGGCGTCGATCCAGGCCAAGGCCCACCAGCCCTCGTCGTCATAGAAATTGTTGATGAAGCCGTAGTAGGATTTCTGGGCCTGCATGTAGGTGTTCTGGAACACGGGGGCGTAGGCCTTGCTGCCGCTGGCCTTCGAGAACTCGGCTAGGACGGTGACGATGTTGGCGTCGTTCCACCATGCCGTCGTCTGGTAGGTTCCGGTGGCCTGGACATACCATGTCTGCAGCGTGTTGATGCCGGCGGCGGCTTCCGCAAGATAGGTGCTGGGCGCCGTTTGGGTGACGGCCGCCGCCGGCGCGCTTTGCGCCGCCGCGACGTGCGGCCTGATGACGCTGGCGGCGACCAGCAGCCCCAGCAGGGTCCGCGCAATTCCGGTGTTTGCTGTGTTCGGCATTGTTCATCCTTTGTGTTGGTCATGGCGGCGGACATGGCCGCCGCGGGCCCGTCAGGGCCGGGTCACTTCAGCCCGCGCAGGATCTTGCCCTCGGTGGACAGGTAGAAGTTCTGCGTGTCGAAGCGGGGCGTGCGGGCGAAGATGAGGTAGAGGTACTTGAAGTTCTCGGCGAACCCGTAGGCCGGGAACGAGTCGCCCTGCTTCATCGGCTTGGTGGTCACGTCCGTGATGACCGTGTAGCCTTCGGGCGTGCGGGCATTGTTCTTCAAGCCCGTGAAGTATTGGTAGGCGGTCTGCGCGTAGAAATCATTTCCGGTCTGCCAATACAGGTCGAACGAGGAGTTGACATACTCTGGAAAGAACGCGTTCCCCACGCCGGTCGCCTTGAGCGTCGTGTAGTCGATGGCCCCCGGCAGCACCGGGTAGAGCTGCAGCACCTTCGTCCAGGACTGGTAGTAGGCGGTGCCAAGGGTGAGGTCGCCACCCGCGGCGACCAGTTCGGCGTAGAACGAGGCCAGCTCCGACTGGCTGCGCTTGAGCACCGCGCCCGTCCGGAAATCCACCATCTTGTACCAGGTCAGGCCGTTGGAGCTCTCGACCAGGTACTTGGTCATCGCGTTGTTGATGGTATGGTACCAGGAGAGGCATTCCTGGTCGCCGAACAGGGCGTAAGCGCCGTAGAGGTATTCGTAGAACGAATCGCTCACGGGGTTGGGCCCGCTATCGGTGGGGTCAACCCACTGTCCGGTCTCGACGTTGATCGAGCTGCCCAGCAGGTCGAGCGATGACCGGCGGTTGAACACCTCGCGCAAGGCGCGCTTGGCCGCGTTGTAGTAGCTGGGGTCCCCGGTCAGTTGCGACAACGTGCCGAGTTCGAGGATGTTGCTGCCGATGGCGGCCAAGATCGACTTCGGCTGGGACACCGCGCCGGTCGCCATGTTGACCGACGAGTAAGGCATCCCGGTCGGCGACTTGGTGAAGATCGGCATGATCCGGTCGGCGAAGTCCTTCGCGAGCCGCAGCAGCCGCGGGTCCCGGACGGCGAGGTAGCCCGCCAGCAACCCGCCCAGAATCCGGATGATGCCGTCGAACACGTCGAAGCTGTCAACATTGATGTTGAAGGTGAGGTTGGCGTAGATCCAGTCGAGCGAAAGCTTAATCTCGCTGTCGAGGCCCATGACATAGAGCGTGTCGAGCGCCTCGACGATCGAAAGGCCAACTGTTATCTTGTCCTTTGGGAAAAAGAGATACTCCGGCTTGCCTGAGAGCGGCATCACCTGGTCATAGCCGAACGCGTATTTCTTGTAGCAGGTCCAGGCGTGCATGAACTCGCCGCGGACCTCGTCCGCGATCTGCGGG
>CAXTVL010000494.1:0-2534 GCA_964247515.1 uncultured Acetobacteraceae bacterium
GCGCTGGTCCACCGGGTCGAGGACCCCGCCATCGCCGGCATCGTCGCCGGCTGGCCGGTGGCGTTCGACCCCGCGCGCGCCCTGCGGCTCGGCTTCGCGGCGCACGAGCCGCTGGCCGACCTGGTGCGCGCCTTCGTCGCGGACGACCTCGACGCCACGCGCCGGGACCGAGCCAGTTGAACGGACGCTGTTTTGATATCCCAAATATCACGTTAAGTTATAATTTCCGGTTTTGATGCTTTTTTAGCGTGCGGGCCGCGCCGACGCCCTGCCAATTCCTGCCCCGGCGTGGTTTGTTGCGTAACGATAACTTTCTTGCGAGCTTGTGGGGAGTGGCCATGCGGGATCTCGAGATGATGACGCGGGCGGACTCCGACCTCGCACTGTATTCCGAGCCGGTGGCGGCGCGCGCGTTGCGCGTGGAGCGCCGCCCGCTGCGCAAGGCGTCGACCCGCGCCGCCGCCGGCACGCTCTGGTTCGACTACACCGACCTCGTGCACTATTTCGCGCAGAACCGGCAGCCGACCGGCATCCAGCGGGTGCAGATCGAGTTGTTCCGGGTCTCGCTGCCGCGCTGCGAGGCCGACCGGATCGCCGCCTGCACGTTCGACCCGGTGCGGCGCTGCTGGGTGAGCCTGCCACAGGCGCTGCTGGCCGCCGTCTGTACCGCGGCGGTGCAGCCGGACCTGCCCGACGGCGGCGCCCAGGCCGGCACTTGGAGGCGGCTTACCCTGCAACTCGAACGCACCGTGGCGACCGCGCCGGCCGCTGCGTTCGCCCCCGGCGACACGCTGCTCAACATCGGCTCGTCGTGGTGGGTGCAGGACTACATGCGCTACGTGCGCCACCAGCAGCGCGAGGCGGGGCTGCTCTACGCGCCGTTCGTGCACGACTGCATCCCGATCAAGACCCCGGAATACTGCTCGTCCGACCTGGTGGCGGAGTTCCGCGACTGGTTCACCGAGGCGATGCGCAGCGCCGACGTGGTGCTGGCCAACTCGGAATGCACGGCGCGCGACGTCGCCAGGGTCGCGGCCGACCTCGGGGTCGCCGCACCCGACCCGCATGTCGTGCGGCTCGACGCGCGGTTCGAGGCGCGGCTGCCGGCTGACGGCCCGGCGCTCGACCGGCTGGTCGCGACCGTGCACGCCCGCCACGACCTCGCCGGCCCGTTCGCCCTGTTCGTCGCCACCGTCGAGGCGCGCAAGAACCACATCTTCGTCTTCCAGTGCTGGAAGCGGCTGATCGAGCAGCACGGGGCCGACGCGGTGCCCGATCTCGTGTGCGTGGGCAAGCAGGGCTGGCTGGTGGAGTTCACGCTGAACTGGCTGCGGGTGCATCACGACCTCGCGCGCAAGGTGCGCCTGGTCGGCACCGTCTCCGACCTCGACCTCGCGGTGCTGTACCGCAGCGCGGCGTTCGGCGTGTACTGCTCGCACTACGAGGGCTGGGGCCTGCCGGTGACGGAGACGCTGAGCCACGGGCGCGCGGTGCTGGTGCCGCAGCACTCCTCGCTGCCCGAGGCCGGCGGACCGTTCGCCACCTACTACACGCCCGATTCGGCCGACAGCTTCTGCGAGCAGGCGACCCGGCTGCTCGACCAGCGCCACCGCGCCGCGCAGGAGGCGGCGATCCAGGCGCGGTTCCGCCCGCGCGCCTGGGAGGACGTGCTCGACCAGATGCTGACCACGCTGCGCCACGCGCCGATGCGACAGCAGGCGGGCATTAGCGCCGACCCGCGCGGGCGGCGCGGCGCCACCTACCGCTGCGCGGCCGCCCCGCGCGGGATGCTGGCGGCGGACGCGCCGCTTGCCGGGCAATGGATGCAGCACGGCCTCGGCTGGTGGGCCAGCGAGCCGTGGGGCTGCTGGTCGCGCCTGGCGGAAGCGCAGCTCCTGTTCGGCTTGCCCGCCGAGGCCGGCGCCGACGCGTCGCTGTACTTGGTGCTGCGCGGCGGTCCGCACGAGCTCTCGGTGCAGGTCACGATCGGCCGCCACGCGGCGCGCGAGGCGCGGCTGCACGCCGGCCAGCGCCGCCTGTTGCGCCTGCCGCTCGACCGCGCATCGGGCGGCGAGGCGCTGGTCCGCCTGGCCTCGCCGCTGTACGGCCTCGCCGACCACACCGGCGGCGGCGATCCGCGCGAGATCGGCTTCGGCATCGAGACGCTGGCGGTCATCGCCGCCGACGACCTGGCGGGACGCTGCGAGATCCTCGAGCGGATGCTGATGGGGGGTTGAGGCGCCCTACTCGGCCGCCAGCCGGGTGAACCCGCCCGACTGCCGGCTCCACAGCCGCGCGTAGGCGCCGCCGCTGGCCAGCAGCGCCGCGTGGGTGCCCTGCTCCACCACCCGGCCGTGGTCCAGCACCACCAGCCGGTCCATGCGCGCGATGGTCGACAGCCGGTGCGCGATGGCGATCACCGTGCGGCCGCGCATCAGCCGCTCCAACTGGTCCTGGATCGCCGCCTCGACCTCGCTGTCGAGCGCCGAGGTCGCCTCGTCCAGCACCAGGATCGGCGCGTCCTTCAGGATCAC
>CAXTVL010000495.1:0-2525 GCA_964247515.1 uncultured Acetobacteraceae bacterium
GCGCGGTGACCCGGCGCGCCGCGGCGCTGCTCGGGCGCCTGCGCTGCGCCATCGACCCCACGCTGCCGATGCGCCGGCTCAGCCTGGCGCAGACGCAACTGGTCGAGATCGCCAAGGCGATCGGCCGCGACAGCACCGTGCTGATCATGGACGAGCCGACCTCGGCGATCGGCGAGGCGGAGACCGAGATGCTGTTCGACGCGGTGCGCAGCGTCACCGCGCACGGTGCGGGCGTGATCTACGTGACCCACCGGCTGACCGAGATCTTCGCCATCGCCGACGAGTACACGGTGTTCCGCGACGGCGGTTACGTGGCCAGCGGCGCCGTGGCCGACATCGACCGGGCCGAGCTGGTGCGGCTGATCCTGGGCGGGAACGTGCGCGACGAGTATCGCACCCACCCGGCACCCGACGGCCCGATGATGCTGGAGACCGAGGGCCTGGGCCGCGCCGGCTGGTTCGCGGACGTGAGCCTCGGCGTGCGCCGGGGTGAGGTGCTGGGCATCTACGGCCTGATGGGTGCCGGCCGCAGCGAGTTCCTGGAGACGGTGTACGGCCTGGCGCCGGCCAGCGCCGGCAGCATCCGCATCGACGGGCAGGCGGCGCGCATCGCGAGCCCGGCCGACGGCCTCGCCGCCGGCATGGCGCTGGTGACGGAGGACCGCAAGGCGAGCGGCCTGGTGATGACGGCCACGGTGCGCGAGAACGCCACGCTGTCGAGCCTCGACCGGCTGTCCGACGGGCCGTTCGTGTCGCGCGGGCGGGAGCGGGCGCAGGTGTCGCGCATGATGGCGCTGTTCCGCATCAAGGCGCGCTCGATGGACGCGCCGGTGCGCAGCCTCTCCGGCGGCAACCAGCAGAAGGTGGTGCTGGCGCGCTGCCTCGGCACCGAACCGCGCATCCTGCTGTGCGACGAGCCGACCCGCGGCGTCGACGAGGGCGCCAAGCGCGAGTTGTACGGCTTCATCTCCCGCTTCGTGCAGGACGGCGGCTGCGCCGTCATGGTGTCCTCCGAGCTGCCCGAGGTGCTGGGCATGAGCGACCGCGTGGCGGTGTTCCGGCGCGGCCGGGTCGCGGGCGTGCTGGACGCCGCCGACGCCTCGCAGGCGCGGCTGATGCAGTTGGCCTCGTGAGCGAGCAAGCGATCCAGGCCGGACGGCCGGCGCGGCTGCGGCTGGCGGCCGGGCAGGCGCTGTCGCGCTACGGCATCGTCATCGCCTTCGTGGTGCTGTGCGCGGCGCTGAGCGGGCTCAACGAGTACTTCTTCACCCGCCACAACATCACCAACGTGCTGCGCCAGGCCAGCATCAACGGCATCCTGGCGATCGGCCAGACCTTCGTCATCCTGACCGGCGGCATCGATCTCTCGGTCGGCTCGCTGGTCGCGGTGTGCGGCATACTGGGGGCGTTGGTCGTGACCGGCGGCACGCCGCACAGCCCGGCGCTGGCGTTGCTGATCGGGGTTGCGGCAGGGGCCGGGTTCGGCGTCGTCAACGGCGCGCTTGTGGCGCGGCTGCGGGTGCCGGCGTTCGTGGCGACGCTGGGGATGCTGAGTGTCGCGCGCGGCCTCACCTTCATCTCCAACGACGGGATGCCGGTGCCGAGCCTCGCGGATTCGTTCCTGACACTGGGCCAGGGGTTCGTGGCCGGCGTGCCGGTGCCGGTGATCCTGTTCGGCCTCACCGTGCTGGTCGCCTGGGTGGTGCTGCGGTTCACCACCTACGGGCGCTACGTCTACGCGGTGGGCGGCAACGAGCGCAGTGCGCGCACCAGCGGCATCGCCACGCGGCGGGTGATCTTCTCGGTCTACGTGATCTCGGGCGCGCTGGCCGGGCTGTCCGGCCTGCTGCTGGCGGCGCGCACCACGTCGGCGTTGCCGCAGGCGGGGCTGAGCTACGAACTGGACGCCATCGCCGCCGTGGTGATCGGCGGCACCAGCCTGACCGGCGGCGTGGGCAGCGTCGTCGGCACGCTGTTCGGCGCCCTCATCATCGCGGTCATCAGCAACGGCCTCGATCTGATGGGCGTCTCTTCCTACTACCAGCAGGTCATCAAGGGCGCGATCATCGTGCTCGCGGTCCTGCTCGACACCTCGCGACGCGCCCAGGACTAAGCAACAAACCAACAGGGGAGACCACGATGATCCAACGCCGCACGCTGCTGGCCGCCGCCGCCGCCGGCCTCGCGATGCCCGTGATCGGGCGGGCGCAATCGGGCAAGAGCTACAAGATCGGCGCCGCCGTCTACGGCCTCAAGGCCGAGTTCATGCAGCTCTGGGTCGGCGCCATCAAGGCGCACCCGGCGGCCCGGAGCGGTCAGGCCCGCATCACGGTGTTCGACGGCCAGTACGACGCGCTCACCCAGTCGAACCAGTTCGACACCATGATCACCCAGCAGTTCGACGCCATCATCTTCGTGCCGATCGACGCCGCCGCCGGCGCCGACGCGGTGAAGAAGGCCAAGGCCAGCGACATCCCGGTGATCGGCTCCAACGCCCGCGTCGCCGGCAACGACCTCACCTCGTA
>CAXTVL010000496.1:0-2519 GCA_964247515.1 uncultured Acetobacteraceae bacterium
TGTTCGCGGTCCCGGCCGCGCCGCGGCCCGCGCCGCACAGCGGCAGGTCGGTCGTGCTCTTGACCTCCTCCATCACCGTGTAGGTGTGGGTCTGGCGGATGCCCGGCAGGCGGGCCAGGGTGTCGCCCAGGAAGCCGCGATAGGCGTCCATGTCGCGCACCCGCACCTTGACCAGATAGTCGAAGCCGCCGGCGACCATGTGGCACTCCAGCACCTCCGGCGTGCGCGCGACGGCGGCGGCGAACTCGGCGAACGCGGCGGTGCTGGTCCGCTCCAGCGTGACCTCGACGAACACCAGCAGGCGGCGGTCGAGCTTGGCCGGGCTGAGCCGCACCGAATAGCCCTCGATCACGCCCTCGGCCTGCAGCCGCCGGACCCGCTCGTGGGTCGCCGCCTGGCTCAGGTTCGCCCGCTTCGACAGCTCCACGTTGGTGGCGCGGCCATTGGCCTGCAGCAGCCGCAGCAAGCGGCGATCGACGTCGTCCATCTACCGAAGGGTTTCGCGGTCAGTGCGATCGGAAACCCGATACATTTGGCATGGACCTCTAAAATCCGAAACATCTTCGGCATATCATGGACTATCCTGCGACATCAATCGAAGGCTCGCGCCATGACAGCCATCAACGCCATCGCCGCCGAGTGCCCGCCACCGTTCGCGGCCTTCGACTGCGGCCTCGACGCGCCGACGCCGTTGCGCGCCGCGATCACCCGGCACACCCGCGCGCCGGAGCCCGCGTGCGTCGCGGCGCTGCTCCACGCCGCCACGTTGCCGGAGGCGAGCCTGGCGCGGGCGCGACAGACGGCGACCACGCTGGTGGAGGCGCTGCGGGCGCGCGGCCCGCGCGGCAGCGTCGAGGGCCTGGTGCGCGAGTACGACCTGTCGAGCCAGGAGGGGGTGGCGCTGATGTGCCTGGCAGAGGCGCTGCTGCGCGTCCCTGACCGCGCCACCCGCGACGCGCTGATCCGTGACAAGATCGGCGCCGGTGACTGGCGCGGCCATGTCGGCCACTCGGCGTCGCTGTTCGTCAACGCCGCGACCTGGGGCCTGGTCGTCACCGGCAAGCTCGCGTCCACCGGCACCGAGGCGGGTCTCGGTGCGGCGCTGACCCGACTGCTGGCGCGCGGCGGCGAGCCGGTGATCCGCAAGGCGGTCGACATGGCGATGCGCCTGATGGGCGAGCAGTTCGTCACCGGCCAGACCATCGAGGCGGCGTTGCGCCACGCGCGGCCGTTGGAGGCGCGCGGCTTCGGCCACTCGTACGACATGCTGGGCGAGGCCGCGACCACCGCGCACGACGCCGAGCGCTATTACCGCGACTACGAGGCGGCGATCCACGCCATCGGCAAGGCCTCCGCCGGGCGCGGGCTCTACGCGGGCCCCGGCATCTCGATCAAGTTGTCGGCGCTGCACCCGCGCTACTGCAGGGCGCAGCGCGAGCGGGTGCTGGGCGAGCTGCTGCCCCGCCTGCTCGCGTTGGCGCGCCTCGCGCGCGGCTACGACATCGGCCTCAACATCGACGCCGAGGAGGCGGACCGGCTGGAGTTGTCGCTCGACCTGCTGGAGGCGCTGTGCCACGACCCTGGCCTGGCCGGCTGGGACGGCATCGGCTTCGTGGTGCAGGCGTACCAGAAGCGGGCGCCGTACGTGCTCGACTGGCTGGTCGACCTGGCGCGCCGCAGCGGCCACCGGCTGATGGTGCGCCTGGTCAAGGGCGCCTATTGGGACAGCGAGATCAAGCGCGCCCAGGTGGACGGGCTGGACGGTTTCCCGGTGTTCACCCGCAAGCCGCACACCGACGTCTCGTACCTGGCCTGTGCCCGCACGCTGCTGGCCGCCCGCGACGCGGTGTTCCCGCAATTCGCCACCCACAACGCCTACACCGTGGCCGCCGTGCTCGCGATGGCGGGCGACGGCTTCGCGGTCGGCCAGTACGAGTTCCAGTGCCTGCACGGCATGGGCGAGCCGCTGTACGAGGAGGTTGTCGGCCACAACAAGCTGAATCGCCCCTGCCGCATCTACGCGCCGGTCGGCACCCACGAGACGCTGCTGGCCTACCTGGTGCGCCGGCTGCTGGAGAACGGCGCCAACGCCTCGTTCGTCAACCGCGTCCAGGACCCGGAATTGCCGTTGGCCGAGCTGGTCGCCGACCCGGTGGCGGCGGTGGCGCGTCAGCATCCGGTGGGCGCGGCGCACCCGCGCATCGCCTTGCCGCGCGACCTGTTCGCGCCCACGCGCGTCAACTCCGCGGGCCTCGACCTCGCCTGCGACAGCACGCTGTCGGCGCTGGCCGCGGAGCTGCGCGCCACCGCCACGGTCGGCGAGGGAACCGCCGGCGTGGAGATCCGCAACCCCGCCGACCGTCGCGACCTGGTGGGCCACGTCGCCTGGGCGACCCCGGCGCAGGTCGACGCGGCACTGGCGCGGGCGGCGACCTGGCAGGCGATGCCCGGCGGGCGCGCCGCCTGCCTGCTGCGCGCCGCCGCCCACATCACCGGCGGCGGCCTGCCCGGCAACCTGC
>CAXTVL010000497.1:0-2517 GCA_964247515.1 uncultured Acetobacteraceae bacterium
GCGCGCTGGTGGCCAAGCCGCGCCGGTCGGAGGCGCGCCTCGCGCATCCCGCGCGCGGCGTGGCGACGCTGAGCGACAACCTGCCGCTCAGCGAACGGGCGCTCGCCGCCTGCCTCGACGATGGGCTGAGGCCGCAGGAATGGCTGCGCCTGCTCGCCGAGCGGGTGTTCTTCTGGGCCGCCGCCGACGGCCTGGCGCGGCTGCTGGGTGCGAGGGTCAACCGCGCCCGGCCGCGCGCGGTGCTCACGATCGACACGCTGGGCCTGGCGCGCGCCCATGCCGAGCGGGTCGAGCTGAGCCCGATCAACTCCGGCTCGACGATGCGCAAGCCGGCGCGGCGTGGGCCCGCGACGTTCACGCCGATGCTGGCGCTGGACTACCCGCAATGGCGGCGTCAGCGCGGCGGGCGCGACCGCATCCTGGAAGTGGTGGTGCGCGGCGGCGTCCCCGACATCGCGCGCTACTTGGTCTCAATCCAAACGGAGCCCACGGTTCGACGATGACGCTGGATCGCGCGCGTCATGTGGATGCTGGGGAACACCAACTCCGGACCGATGGCAACATCGAGGGCTGCGATCCGCCCGAAGCCGAGCGCCGCGTAGAACGCCTCGCCGTTGCGGCTGGCGAAGCAATGGAGCCGGCGCACGCCGGCCGCGCGAGCCGTCGCTTCGCACCGCGCATAGATCGCCCGCCCGATGCCGCGTCCAACCCAGGCCGCGTCCGTGGCGAAATGCCGGATGTGGCCGTCGCCGGGCTCGACCGAGCTGGTGCCGGGCTTCTCCCACGACCAGCCGCCGCAGCCGACCATCAGTTCGTCCATCTCGGCCACGAAGTAGCTCCCGCCGGCAAGCAGTCTCGGGCTCGCTCGCGTCATGACCGGCAGGGCGCGCGCCAGCAGCGCGGCTTCGTAGTCCGCTGCCATGAGGGCGGGATAGGAGGCCCGCAGTACCCGTTCCACGCCGGCGGCGTCGTCAGGCCGCGCGACCCTGACCGACCCGGGCCAACACCGTGCGTCGTCTCCTGCGCGGCCTGCGCCGAAATTGTCGTGCGATGGTTCATTCATTTGGGACGCTCCATGCGGACGCCCTCGCCATGATCAGGCTAGCCGGGTGGCGTGGACGCAAGCTGCACGTGGTATCCAGCTTGTTCGAGAGCTTCGTCTTGCTGCATTGTTTTGTACCACGATTGGAGAACGGCGGATGGCGTTGCAACTCGGGGCCCTACGCGACGCGCTGCTCGCCGCGCACGTCCCGTCGGATGCGGCATCCGCGGCCGCCGAGGAGGTGGCGGGCCACGAGAACCGGCTGACGCGGCTCACGACGATGACACAAGTCTCCATCGGCATCTTGGTCATACTGCTCGGAAGTCAGGCGGCTGTGTGGGCCGAGTTCGGTCGCATGAACGGTCATCTGCAGCGGGTGACAGCGCAACTCGATCAGATTTCACGCGCCGTCGTGCATTGATCCCTTGCCAGCAAAGAACCGGTTGGCCGGCCGCGCCAAGCCCAGGTGCTCGCGCAGCGTGGCCCCTTCGTACTCGCGGCGGAACAGGCCGCGCCGCTGCAACTCCGGCACCACCAGGTCCACGAACTCGTCGAGCCCGGCCGGCACTGTCGGGAACATCACGTTGAAGCCGTCGCACGCGCCGGTCTCCAGCCACTCCTGCATGGTGTCGGCGATCTCGCCCGGGGTGCCCACCATCTGCAGGCCCCCGAACCCGCCCACCAGTTGCGCCAACTGCCGCACGGTCAGGTTGTCCTGCCGCGCCATCGCCACCAGCGCGTCGCGCCCGCTCTGACTCGCGTTGCTCTGCGGGATGTCGGGCAACGGCGCGTCGAGCTCGAAGCGCGAGGCGTCGACGCCGAGGCGCATCGACAGGTTGGGCAGGCTGCTGTCGGGATGCACCAGGCTGTCGAGCAAGGCGAGCTTGCGCCGCGCCGCTTCGGTGGTCTCGCCCACCACCACCAGCACGCCGGGCAACACCTTGAGCGCGTCGGGAGCGCGGCCCAGCGCCGCCATCCGGCGTTGCACGTCGGCATAGAAGGCGCGCCCGTCCGCGATGGTGCGGCTGCTGCCGAAGATCACCTCCGCGGTCTCGGCGGCGAGCTGGCGGCCGGCGTCCGACGCGCCGGCCTGCACGATCACCGGCCAGCCCTGCACCGGGCGGGCGATGTTGAGCGGGCCGCGCACATGCAGGTGCTCGCCGTGGTGGTCGAGCACGTGCAGCTTCGCGGGGTCGAAGAAGATGCCGCTGTCCTGGTCGCGCAGCCAGGCGTCGTCGGCCCAGCTATCCCACAGCCCGGTCACGACGGCGTGGAACTCGCGCGCGCGGCGGTAGCGCTCGTCGTGCTCGACATGCTCGGTCATGCCGAAATTGAGCGCCGAATCCGGGTTCGACGTGGTGACGACGTTCCAGCCGGCGCGGCCGCCGCTGATGTGGTCGAGCGAGGCGAAGCGGCGGGCCACGTGGTACGGCTCCTCGAACGTGGTCGACGCGGTGGCGACCAGGCCGATGCGC
>CAXTVL010000498.1:0-221 GCA_964247515.1 uncultured Acetobacteraceae bacterium
GTGCCGCGCCAGCCACAGCTTCGAGAACACCACGTCGAGCCCGGTGACGGAGGTGGCCGAGCGTTCGAGGGCGCGCAGGAAATGGCCGGCGCCGCAGGCCAGTTCGACCACCCTGGGGCGCGGCCGCCAATGCGCCTCGGCCAGGGCGAGGCCGGACAGGAAAGTCGGGTCCGACCAGCGATGCGCGAAGTAGTCGGCCACCGGACCGAACGCCAGATGTC
>CAXTVL010000498.1:231-2514 GCA_964247515.1 uncultured Acetobacteraceae bacterium
GACCAGCGCGTCACGCCCCACCCGCAGGTACGGGATGGCGTCGATCACCGGCCAGCGCCCGCCGGCGCCGTCGGCCAACGTGTGTCCGCTGTCGTGGCGCAGCGGCAGCAGGCTGGCCGGGCTGCGCAGCTCGCCATCGGCCCATGCGTACGGGATCGCCGGCACGACCTGCCGCGCGGCGCTCACAGCAGGCCGGCCTGGCGCAGCATTGCCTTGTGGAACGCCTGCAACGGGCCGGCGTGGACCAAATCCATGTCGCCCAGCGCCTGCTCGGCGCGGAAGCGCGCGGCGCGGTCGTGGTAGCGGACCTGCAGCACGCGGTCGAACACGTCGGCGATATGGAACGCCCGCCCCTCGGGCGTGTCGGCATCGACGATGACCGCGAGCGCGTCGCGCACCGCGTCGCCCAACGCGGTCGGCAGCGTCGCGATCTCGCGGTCGAACAGCGTCCGCATGACCGGCGCCAGGCTCTCGCCCAGCAGGAGTTCACCGGCGAAGCCGCTGTCCGGCAGAACGGCGTTGTGCAGGTGGTGGGCGAGCCCGGCCAGGAACACGCGCGACGGATCGGCCCCCTCGCGGGCGGCGAGCAGCACGCCCAGCACCGCCACGGTGAGGCAATGGTCCGCGTGGCTCTCGGCCGGCTCCAGCACCAGGCGGGGATGACCGGGCGCGGTCGCCCCGGCGCGCGGCTGTTCGGCCAGGGCCGCCACGAACCAGGGAGCGGCGGCGGCGGCCGCCTCGTGGGCGATGCCGGCTCTCGGGCGCAGCCAGCCGCCGAGTTGGGGAATCGATGCGACCGCGGCGTCGAACGCGCCCACCTGGATGGCCCGGCGACGGTCGGGCGCCACACCCGCCTCTCGCAGCACCGCGTCGTCGATGGCGCCGAGCCGACAGCCTACCAGCGCCGCCGCCGTCACCGTGTCCGCCACATCGGAAACCGCCTGACCGGCGCACAGATCGGACCAGGCAATGCGGAACAAATGCTCCGACACGCTGCCCGGCCTTCCGGCGCGGCGGACCCGTTTCAACTCGCCCAGTTCGGCGGCCACTGCCGCCAGCCGAGTGAGCGGGTCCTCTGCCTCGTCCGAGTCACCCGGCGCCGGACTTTCTGCCGGATTTAAAGCCATCCGTGGTCTTCGGTCGAAGTCTCTCATCATAGAGTCACTATGGCGTTCCCTAACGGTTGTTAACCCCCCCATGCCACGATGACGACGCGGTGGCACCGGTCATCAAACCGTGAACGAGCGCGCCGCCGACCCTATCCGGCTTGCCGCGCCGCGGTCGCCAGGCGGTCGGCGCGCTCGTTCATGGCGTCGCCGGCATGGCCGCGCACCCAGCGCCACTCGACCTGGTGCTGGCCGGCGGCGGCCAGCAGGCGGCGCCACAGATCCATGTTGGCGACCGGGTCGCCGGCGGCGTTGCGCCAGTTGCGGCGCACCCAGCCGGTGTGCCAGCGGGTGATGCCGAGGCGGACATACTCGCTGTCGGTGTGCAGCACGACGCTGCACGGACGGGTCAGCGTCTCCAGCGCCACGGCGGCGGCGGTCAGTTCCATGCGGTTGTTGGTGGTCGCGGGCTCCGAGCCCGAGAGGTCGCGCTCGCGGTCGCGGTAGCGCAGCACGGCGCCCCAGCCGCCCGGCCCGGGGTTCGGCTTGCAGCCGCCATCGGTCCAGATCTGCACCGGCTCCAGCTCGGTCTCAGATTCCATAGGTGGCCGCCCCGGCGGCGCGGTGGAAGCGCAGGCGGCGGACGAACTCCATCGGGTCCTTGCGCGTGACCATGGCGCCCGGTGGGGTCGCCAGCCAATCGAACAGCCGGGTCAGCGCGAACCGCAGCGCCGCGCCCTGGCACAGCACCGGCAACGCCGCGCGCTCCGGAGCGGTCAACGCCCGCGTCGCCTCGTAGCCGGCCAGCAGCGCCCGCGCATGGGGGAGGCTGAACGACAGGTCCGGCGCGAAGCACCAGGCGTTCAGGCAGACCGCGATGTCGTAGGCCAGCACGTCGAACGCCGCGAAGTAGAAGTCGATCAAGCCGGACAGCTCGCCGTCGAGGAAGAACACGTTGTCGGGGAACAGGTCGGCGTGGATGTGCCCAAGGGGCAGCGCGCCCGGCGCGGGCCAGGCCGCCAGCACCGCGTCGAGGGTGGAATGCAGCTCGTCGAGCAGGCCGGGCGGCAACGAGCCGGTGTCGTCGTGACCCCGGCTGCGGGCCAGCAGCGGCGCCCAGCCGGACGGGCCCAACGCGTTTTCGCGCCGCATCGCGTAGTCCGGGCCGGCGCGATGC
>CAXTVL010000499.1:0-1987 GCA_964247515.1 uncultured Acetobacteraceae bacterium
GGTCCGGCTGGAAGCGCTGCGACTGGTGCCCGCCGCGTCCGCGACCGGCCCGCTGGCCCGGGTGATCGACATCGTGTTCCTGGGCGAGGGCCACGACGTCGTGCTGGAGTGCTGCGGCACCGTGCTGACCGCGCGCGTCGCGGCCCAGCGGGCGCTGGATGTCTCGGTCGGCTGCGATGTCGGCATCGCCGTGGCGCGGCGCGACGTGGCGGTGCTGCGTGACTGACATGTCGCTGAAAGGCGTGACAGCGCCCGGCATGGCACGCGCGCCGGCGAACTCGGTGGCGCCTTGGCGGCTGGCACGCTGGCTGCTCCGGGCGCCGGTCTACCTCTGGCTGCTGGTCCTGGTCGTGGCCCCGGACGTCGCGCTCGTCGCCACCAGCTTCTGGCGCAGCGACAGCGGCACCATGGTCGCGAGCTGGTCGCTGCGCAACTACCAGAAGCTGTTGGGCTCGGAGACCTACTGGCTGCTGATCGCGAGGACGCTGCTGACCGCCGCCGGCGCCGCGCTGATCGCCGGGCTGGTGGCCTACCCGATGGCCTATTTCGCGAGCCGGAAGCTGCGGCGGGGCAAGTCCACCGCGATCCTCCTGGTGGTGATCCCGCTCTGGATCAGCCTGCTCATCCGCATCTTCGCCTGGCGCATCCTGCTCGGCCAGAACGGCATCCTGAACTCCCTGCTGCTCAGCACGGGAATCCTGGAGCATCCCTCGGCCAACCTGCTGTACACCCGGTTCACCGTGTTCCTGACGCTGACCTACGTCGCCATCCCGTTCGTGTTCGTGACCTCGTTCTCCGCCCTGGAGCGCATCCCGCACAGTCTGGTCGAGGCGTCGCAGGATCTGGGCGGGGGCGCATGGCGTTCGTTCCGCCACGTGGTCTGGCCGCTGTCACGCCAGGGGGCCGCGTTGGGCGTGGGCCTCGCGTTCCTGCTTGCGGTGGGCGACTACATCACGCCCTCGCTGGTGGGCGGGCTGGATGGCACCATGCTGGGCATGATCATCGCGTCGCAGTACGGCCTGGCCGGCAACTGGCCGCTGGGGGCGGCGATGGCGGTGGTGCTGGTCGCGGTCGTGGCGAGCTTGCTCGCGGCGCTGTCGTTCCTGGCGCGCTCGCCGGGCGTGCTGGATGTCAACCAGGGCGGGGCGTCGCCGCCGCCGCGCACACGGCGCGGTGTCGCGGCGCGGCTTCGCCGGGGGCTGGCCTGGGTCGCCTTCGCGCTGCCGTACGGCCTGCTGTATGTGCCGCTCGCGGTGATCCTGCTGTTCTCGTTCAACGATTCGCGGGTGCAGACGCTGCCGCTGAGCGGGCTCACCGGGCGCTGGTACGCGCAGATCGCGCAGGACGGCCCGCTGCTGGCGGCGCTGGGCCGCAGCCTCGCGATCAGCGCCGGCGCCGTCGCGGTCTCCGTGGTGGTGGGCGTGCTGTTCGCGCTGACCTTCAGCCATGCGCGCATCCGCGGCGCCGCGATCGTGCAGGGCCTGATCGCGCTGCCGGTGGTGATGCCGGGCGTGGTGCTCGGGGTCTCGCTGCTGTCCGCCTTCCGGGTGCTCGGCATTCCCGCCGGGATGCTGCGCACCATGCTGGGCCACGTCACCTTCATCATGCCGGTCATCATGCTGATGGTGCTGGCCCGGCTGCGGCGGCTCGATCCCACGCTCGAGCAGGCATCGATGGACCTGGGCGCCGGGCGGGTGCGGACGTTCCTGCGAGTGACGCTGCCGCTGATCCGCGGCACGATCCTGGGTGGCGCGCTGCTCGGCTTCACGCTCTCGCTCGACGAGGTGATCGTGACGTTGTTCCTGACCGGGTTCGAGCCGACGCTGCCGATCTACATCTGGAATCAGATGCGGTTCGGATTCACGCCGGTGATCAACGCGGTGTTCTCGTGCATCGGGCTGCTGTCGCTGGCCCTCGTGGTGTTCGCGACCCGTCTGCTCGGCGGCGGCCCGGATCGCGGCGCCGCCGCGGCCTGAGCCTCGCGGTG
>CAXTVL010000499.1:1997-2509 GCA_964247515.1 uncultured Acetobacteraceae bacterium
GGGGGGGCGGCCGGGGGCCGGGGGGGGGCGGCGCCCCCGGGGGGCGGGGGGGCGGCCCGGGGGGGCCGCCCCCCGCGGCCTGAGCCTCGCGGCGGCATTTGGGTCGTGCTCCGAGACGCTGCCTCGACCCCGCGCGATTGCACCGCAATTCCGCGCGGTGATAGCGTCCGCGGCGGGGAGAACGGAGCAGCGACCATGGCCCGACGCTCGCGCGTCGCGATCCGCGTGCGCCGATGACGGCGTTGCGGGGCGAGTACGGTGGCCGGGTCGCGGTCGTCACCGGCAGCACCCAGGGCATCGGCGCCGCCATCGCGCGCCGGCTGGCGCAGTGGGGCGCGGCCGGGCTCGTGCTGTGCGGGCGCGGCGAGGCGCGGGGCCAGGCGGTGCGAGCCGAGATCGAGGCGCTCGGCACGCGCTGCGTGTTCGTGCCGGCCGACCTCGCCGAGCCGGCCGCCTGCGCCGAGGTCGTCGCCGGAGCGACGCGCGCGTTCGGCCGCCTCGACGGGCTGGTG
>CAXTVL010000500.1:0-1918 GCA_964247515.1 uncultured Acetobacteraceae bacterium
GCTACGACGAGGGCCTGGCGCACCTGCTGCAAGGCGGCGTGGACGCGCTGCTGGTGCCGTCGCGGTTCGAGCCGTGCGGGCTGACCCAGCTCTGCGCGCTGCGCTACGGCGCCGTGCCGGTGGTGGCGCGGGTCGGCGGCCTGGCCGACACGGTGGTCGACGCCAACGCGGCGGCGCTGGCCAGCGAGGTGGCGACCGGCGTGCAGTTCGCCCCGGTCGAGGCGGAGGCGCTGGCGCAGGCGATACGACGCACGGCCGCGCTGTTCGCCGACCGGGCCGCCTGGCGCACGCTGCAACGCAACGGCATGGCGAGCGACGTGTCCTGGGCCGGACCCGCCCGGCGCTATGCGGCGCTGTATCGCGAGCTGGCGTGAGCGGCCGGCTCGGCGTCACCCTGGACGCCACCGGCGCCCAGGTCTCGGTGGTCTCGGCCCACGCCACCGCGATCGAGTTCTGCCGCTTCGACGCCGACGGCCGCGAGACGCGCGCGCCGCTCACCGAACGCACCGGCGACGTCTGGCACGGCCATGTCGCGGGCGTCACCGCCGGCACGCGCTACGGCCTGCGCGCGCACGGGCCGTGGCAGCCGGAGCGCGGCCACCGCTTCGACCCGTCGAAGCTGCTGCTCGACCCGTACGCGCACGCGCTCGACGCGCCGTGGCGCCTCCACCAGGCGATGCTGGAGCGCGGCGCCGACAGCGCGGCGTTCGTGGCCAAGGCGGTCGCCCTCCCGCCGCCACCTTTGGCCGACACGCCGCACCCGGACGTGCCGTGGGCACGCACCGTGCTCTACGAGCTGCACGTGCGCGGCTTCACCATGCGCCACCCCGCCATCCCGCCCGGGCTGCGCGGCACCTTCGCTGGCCTGGCGCACCCGGCGGCGCTGGCGCACCTCACGGCGCTCGGCGTCACCACGGTCGAGCTGATGCCGACCGCCGCCTGGATCGACGAGCGGCATTTGGTCGCCCTTGGGCTCACGAACTATTGGGGCTACAACTCGGTCGCCTTCATGGCGCCCGACCCGCGCCTGGCACCCGGCGGTTGGGCCGAGGTCCGCGAGGCGGTGGCGGCGCTGGCCAAGGCGGGGATCGAGACGGTGCTCGACGTGGTGCTGAACCACACCGGCGAGGGCGACGCGCGCGGCCCCACGCTGTCGCAGCGCGGCCTCGACAACGCGCTGTACTACCGGCTCGGCGCCGATGGCGGCTACGTCGACGACACCGGCTGCGGCAACGCGCTCGCGCTCGACCGCCCGCCCGTGGTGCGGCTCGCGATGGACGCGCTGCGCGCCTGGGCGCTGTGGGGCGGCGTGCACGGCTTCCGCTTCGACCTCGCGACCGCGCTCGGCCGGCGCGACGACGGCTTCGACCGCGCGGCGCCGTTGCTCGCCGCGATCGCGCAGGACCCGGTGCTGTCGCCGCTCAAGCTGATCGCCGAGCCGTGGGATGTGGGGTGGGGCGGCTACCGGCTGGGCGAGTTACCCGGCGCCTGGGGCGAGTGGAACGACCGTGCCAGCGACGAAGTGCGCCGGTTCTGGCGCGGCGACCCGGACATGGCGGGGGCGCTCGCGACCCGCCTCGCCGGCTCGGACGACCTGCTGCGCCGCCACCGCCGGCCGTCGCGCGGCATCAACTTCGTGGTCGCGCATGACGGCTTCACGCTGGCCGACCTGGTGGGCTTCACCGCCAAGCGCAACGACGCCAACGGCGAGGGCAACCGCGACGGCAGCGACGCCAACCTGTCCTGGAACAACGGCGTCGAGGGGCCGAGCGACGATCCCGGCGTGCTCGCCGCGCGCAGGCGCGACCAGGTGGCGCTGCTGGCGACGCTGCTGCTCGCGCGCGGCACGCCGATGCTGGCGATGGGGTCCGAGCTGGGGCATTCGCAGCAGGGCAACAACAACGCCTATTGTCAGGAC
>CAXTVL010000500.1:1928-2507 GCA_964247515.1 uncultured Acetobacteraceae bacterium
GCGACGGCACCGCGGGCAGCACCTTGCTCGGCGGCGGCGACGGCGACGTGCTGTGGCTTCGCCCCGACGGCGTCGCCATGGCAGACGCCGACTGGGGCCGCGCCGACACCTTGGTCTGCGTGCTCACCACCGGCGGCGACCGGATGGCGCTCGCGCTGCATCGCGGCCCAGCGCCGGTTGCGGTGTCGCTGCCGAGCGGAATCTCGTGGCGGCTCGTGTTCGGCACGGCACCGGTGGCGGCCCGCTCGGTCAGCGTCTGGGCAGGAACCGCCGCATAGCGACCGCGCCGCGGCAGGCCAGCACCACCAGCAGCACGGCCGCCACATGCACCACGAAATCGGCGACGCCGGCGTCGAACGGGTGCTCGAACCACAGCAGCGAGGCGGCGGCGGCGGCGGTCGCGAGCCCCGCCACACCCGCCACCAGCTCCGGCCGCAACGGCCGCGCCCGCCAGAGCAGCACCGCCAGCGGTGCCGCCAGCAGCAGCGAGCTGCCGAGGATGAACGGCATACAGGACCGCATCGCCTCGCGCATCGAGGCCGGATGCACGAGTGCCACCACTTCGGAGCGCAGGCAGCC
>CAXTVL010000501.1:0-211 GCA_964247515.1 uncultured Acetobacteraceae bacterium
CCGCCGGAGCCTGTCACCGAAACTGCGCTCGCGCCCGAGGCCGAGCCGCCGCCGGCCGCCGCCGGACAGCCCGAGATGTAGGCAACGGCCCGGCTCAGCCGAACGCGCCCAGCAGGGCATCGACTTGAGGCGGCGTCAGCAGGCGCGGCTGATGCTGGCGCAGCAGCAGGAACAGCTTGGCCGCTTCCTCCAGCTCTTCGGCCGCGTAAAC
>CAXTVL010000501.1:221-1081 GCA_964247515.1 uncultured Acetobacteraceae bacterium
GGCCACTGCGGGCGGTTCACGGACCTGGTGTGCTCCGCGCGCTCCTCGGCGGCGTAGACGGCGTCGGTCAGGGTGCGGCCGCTGACCACCGGCCCGTGGTTGGCGAGCAGCACCGCCCGCGCGTCCCGCGCCGCCGCCTTGATCGCCGGCTCCATGGCGGCGTCGCCGGGCCGCCAATACGGCACCACCGGCATGAGGCGGCCCACGCGCATGACGAAATACGGCGTGAGCGGCGGGATCGGTTGCTCGGCATCGACGTCCGCCAGGCAGGCGACCGCGGTCGCCATGGTGGAGTGCAGGTGCACCACGGCACCGGCGGCGGCGCGCGCCGCGTAGAAGGCGCGGTGCATGAACACCTCCTTCGACGGCGGGTCGCCACCGACGCAGACGAACCCGGCGTCGAGCCGCGACAGACGGGCGGGGTCGAGCCGGCCGAGGCAGGAGTTGGTCGGCGTCATGAGGTAGCCGTCGTCCAGCCGCACGCTGATGTTGCCGGCGCTGCCGACCGAGAAGCCGCGCGCGAACAAGCTGGCACCCAGCTCGACCAGCAGGAGGCGGGTCTGGTCCTCGGTCATCGGCTCAATCCTCGTCCAGTACCGCAAAGGACTTCACGAAGAAGTCGGGCGTGCCGAAATTGCCGGACTTCAACGCCAGCAGCATCGCCGGCCTGCCGGCGTCGCCTGTCTCGGCGAACGTCCAAGGCACGCCGGGGTCGATCTGCCGGCCGATGCGCAGCCGCCGCAGGCCGAGCCGCGTCACCACCGCGCCGGACGTCTCGCCGCCCGCCACCACCAGCCGGCGCACGCCTTGCGCCACCATGTGTGCGGCGACACCGGACAGCGCCCGCTCGACCAAGGCAC
>CAXTVL010000501.1:1091-2491 GCA_964247515.1 uncultured Acetobacteraceae bacterium
CCCCCGCGCCCGCCCCCCCACGCCACCGCCCGCCGCGCGGCCGAGCCGGTCCTGCAACGCCGCCACCCGGTCGGGCGGCTGCGAGGCCGCCACCAGCACCGGCGTCGCGGCCAGCCTCCCGTCCAGCCAGTCCGCCGCCTGCGCCACCAGCGCCGCCGCGTCGGGCGTCTGCAACGGGTCCAGCTCCAGCGTGGGCATGTGCGCGCGCGCGGTCGCGACCTGCAGCAGCGTGGCACGCGAGCAGGACCCGGCCAGTACCGCCGCGTGGCCGTGGAGCCTGGGCAGCGCCTCGGCGTCCTCGCGCTGCGGCAGCCGGCCATCGCGGCGGAAGTTTTCCGCGAGGCCGATCGCCACGCCCGAGCCGCCGGTGATGAGCGGGTGCGCCGCCGCCGCCGTGCCGATCGCGCGCAAATGCGCGTCGGTCAGCGCGTCGACGATGGCGTAGCGGCGGCCCTGTTCCTTGAGCCGCGTCAGCGCGTCGCGAATCGCCTCGGCGCCGCGCTCGACGGTGGCGAAATCGACCAACCCCACCGTGCCCTCGGTCTGGCGTCCCAGCACGCGCACCAGGTTGGCGTCGGTCATCGGCGTCAGCGGGTGGCGCTCCATGCCGCTCTCGTTGAGCGGCGCCGCGCCCACGAACAGGTGTCCCTGGAACACGGAGCGGGCATTGGCCGGGAACGCCGGGCAGGCCAGCGCGAAGCCGGCGCCCAACTCGCGCAGCAGCGCGTCGGCGACCGGGCCGATGTTGCCCGCCTCGGTGCTGTCGAAGGTCGAGCAGTACTTGAAGAAGAACTGCGCGCAGCCGGCCCCTCGCAGCCACGCGAGTGCCGCGAGGCTGTCGGCGATCGCGACCGGGGCCGGGCTTGTGCGCGACTTCAGCGCCACCACGATGGCGTCGGCGTCGGGGGCCGCCTCGTCCGCGTCGGGTACGCCCAGGAGCTGCACGCAGCGCATCCCCTGTGTGGCCAGCATGGCCGCGAGGTCGGTGGCCCCGGTGAAGTCGTCGGCTACGCAGCCCAGCAGCGCCATCGTGTGTCCCCGATCCTATTCGAGCGCCGCTGCGAACCGCAGCGCCTGTTCCGGCCAGTCCGGCAGCGCCCGTCCGGCGAGCCAGGCGGCCTCCGCCATCCGCTCGCGCAGGCCCGCGTCGAACACCATCCGCCGGATGCCGTTCGATAGCTGCACCACGTCGCCCGGCGCCGCCCCCACCCCCGCCGCCTCGGGCACCAAGGCGGCGGCAGCCCCGCCCGACGTCACCGCCACCGGGAGGCCACGGCGCAGCGCCTCCGCGACAACCATGCCGTAGCCTTCGTAGTGCGTCGCCAACGCGAACAGCCCGCACCGCGCCCACTGCGCCTCCAGCGCCGCGCCGTCGAGCCCGCCCACGAACCGCACGCGCG
>CAXTVL010000502.1:0-2487 GCA_964247515.1 uncultured Acetobacteraceae bacterium
GGGACGACCGCGCCCACCACACCGCCCTCGACCCGCAGCGCCCAGCCGGGCGCGGCGCCATGCGGGCGGGTGGTGATGGCGAGGCGGGCGGCGGCGCCGATGCTGGGCAGCGCCTCGCCGCGAAAGCCGAGGGTGGCGATCCGCACCAGCGTCTCGTCGAGGAGCTTGGAGGTGGCGTGGCGGCGGACGCACAGCGCCAGCTCACCGGCATCCATGCCGTGCCCGTCATCGGCGACCTCGATCCGCTCGATGCCGCCGCCCACCAATGTCACCGCGATGCGCGCGGCCCCGGCGTCGAGCGCGTTCTCGACCAGCTCGCGCGCGGCCGCCGCCGGGCGCTCGATCACCTCGCCGGCGGCGATGCGGTTGACCACCCGTTCCGGCAGCAGCCGGATGCGGCCCGACGCGTCCGGATCGGAGCGGGGAAGCGGCATCAGATCGGCGAGGCAGACCCTTGGGCGCGCAGGGCGTGGAACCGCTCGACCAAGCCCCGCGTCGAGCCGTCATGCGCGTGCGCGTCGATCGCGGCGCCCGGCTGCAGCGCCGGCAGGATGCCGCCGGCCAGCACCTTGCCCAGTTCCACGCCCCACTGGTCGAAGCTGTCGATGCCCCACAGCCAGCCCTGCACCGCGACCTTGTGCTCGTAGAGCGCGATCAGCCGGCCCAGCGTGAAGGCGTCGAGCCGCTCGAACAGGATGGTGTTGCTCGGCCGGTCGCCGGCGAACACCCGCGCCGGGGCGACGGCGGCGATCTCGGCATCCGAGGCGCCCTTCGCCCGCATTTCGGCCTCGACTTCGGCGCGGGTCTTGCCGCGCAACAGCGCCTCCGATTGCGCGAAGGCGTTGGCGGCCAGGATGCGGTGCGATTCCGCGTGGCCGTGGTCCGGCACCGCGGCCAGCAGGAAATCGACCGGCACCGGCTGGGTACCCTGGTGGACCAGTTGCATGAAGCTGTGCTGGGCGTCGGTGCCGGGCTCGCCGAACACCACCGGGCAGGTCGGGCGGGTCACGGGCTGGCCGTTCAGCGTCACCGACTTGCCGTTGCTCTCCATCTCGAGCTGCTGCAGGTAGGCCGGGAAGCGGCGCATCCGGTCGTCATAGGCCAGCACGCAATGGGTGCGCAGACCCAGGCCGTCGATGTGCCAGATCCCGGTGAGCGCCAGCAGCACCGGCAGGTTCTCGCGGTGCGGCGCCGACAGGAAGTGCCGGTCCATGGCGTACCCGCCGTCGAGCATCGCGGCGAACGCCTCCCAGCCGGCCGCGAGCGCGATCGACAGGCCGATCGCCGACCATAGCGAGTAGCGCCCGCCCACCCAGTCGCGGAAGCCGAACATGCGTTCGGCCGAGATGCCGAACTTCTCCACCGCCGCCTTGTTCGTCGACAGCGCGGCGAAATGCGCCCCGACCGCCTCTTCACCCAGCGCCTCGACCAGCCAGGCGCGCACGATCCCGGCGTTGGTCAGCGTCTCCAGCGTGGTGAAGGTCTTGGACGCGACCAGCACCAGGGTGCGCGCCGGGTCCATGTCGCGCGCCATGGCGGCGAAGGCGTGGCCGTCGACGTTGGACAGGAAGCGCCCGCGCATCTTGCCGCCATGCACCAGGGTCAGCACCTCGGTCGCCATGCGCGGGCCGAGGTCGGAGCCGCCGATGCCGATGTTGAGCACGGTGTCGAAGCTCTGGCCGGTGGCGCCGCGCAGGCTGCCGTCATGCACCTGGCGGCAGAACTCCCGCATCCGGCCGAGCTCGGCGGCGGTCAGCGCCGAGGCGTCGTCGACGCCGCCCGGCAGGGTGGCGCGCATCCCCGCCGAGGCGGGCGCCCGCAACGCCATGTGCATGGCGGCCCGACCCTCGGTCGGGTTGACCACGTCGCCCGCGAACAGCCGGGCGCGGAAGCCGTCGAGGTCGGCCGCCTGGGCCAGCGCCAGCAGCGCGTCCATTGCCGCGTCGCTCACCGAACTCTTGGACGCGTCGAGCGTGAGGTCGTCCAGCGTGGCGGTGTACCGCGCGGCGCGGCCCGGGTCGGCCGCGAACAGCGGCCTGATCGCCGCAGCGTCCGGCCGGCTGGCCAGCCGCATCAGCGTGGCCCAGGCGGGAGCGCGGGCTTCGGGATCGAAATTGGCGTCCATCGAAGCCTCCTGCGGAAGTGGGGCGGTGGGCGCCGCCGCGGTCAGAAGATGCCGTCGAGCAGGCCGCCGCCGGTCTGGGTGCGCTGGATGATCGGGGTGTCGCCATCGGCCGGGCTGCGGCCCAGCGCCGCGTTCTCGCGCAGCCGCTGGGTCTCCTTCTGCGGGTCGACCACGATCCCGGGCGGTGGCGGCTTGCGCCAGAACATCAACTGGTCGGTGAGGCCGGAGCCGGGAGCGTCGAGGGCCGCGTCGCGCTGCAGCTTCTCGCGGATGTCGGCTGGCGCCGGCTGGCCGAGCTGGCCCAGCAACGCCTGCTGGCCCGGGCTGGAGGCCGCCGCCGGCTGGCTACCCGGCTGGCCAGC
>CAXTVL010000503.1:0-2484 GCA_964247515.1 uncultured Acetobacteraceae bacterium
TGCGGCCGAACAGCCGGTCGGGCACCACGCTGTCGAGGCTCTGGCGGTTGTAGTCCACGATCCACCAGACGTCGCGGATGTCGTGCTTCCAGCCCTCCAGCAGCGCCTCGTAGATGTTGCCTTCGTCGAGCTCGGCGTCGCCGGCGATGGCGATGTGGCGGCCGGGCGGGATGTCCGCCCGCCCCAGCCCGTGCAGCCGCACGTAGTCGGCGATCAGCGAGGCGAAGCTGGTGGTGGCGACGCCCAGGCCCACCGAGCCGGTCGAGAAGTCGACCTCCGGCCCGTCCTTGACCCGGCTCGGATACGATTGCGCGCCGCCGAACTGGCGCAGGCCCGCCATCTGCTCGCGGTCCTGGCGCCCGAACAGGTAGTTGATGGCGTGGAACACCGGCCCGGCATGGGGCTTGACCGCGACCCGGTCCTGCGGCCGCAGCACCTCGAAATACAGCGCCGCCAGGATCGAGACGCTCGAGGCGCAACTCGCCTGGTGGCCGCCGACCTTGAGGCCGTCGCGGTTGGGCCGGACGTGGTTGGCGTTGTGGACCATCCACGCCGACAGCCAGAGCAGCTTGCGCTCCAACTGGCGCAGCAACAGGGCGCGCCGCGACTCTGAGACAGGCGGCAGGACAACCGGAGTCGGCGCGTTCATCGGTGATCCTCCTAGAAGCCCACCACCACGTCGGCGGCGAGCGTCACCATGTCCAGGTTGCGCCCGCCGCCGAACGCGTGGACGCCGTTCAGGGTGTGGTCGTAGCGCAGTTCCGGGCGCAGCAGCAGGGTGCTGAGCGCGGCCGGCATGCCCCCCGGCTTGTAGGTGACGCCCGCGGTCAGCTCGGAGTAGGTGGCGGCCCTGGGCGAGGTGACGAGGTTGGCCGCGACACCGCGCTCGCTGCGCACCAGGTCCAGATTGCCGGCCGGGGTGCTCACGAAGAAGTTGCGGTTGTCGCGGAACACCTCGCCGCGCCCGTTCAGCGTCAGCGTGTCGGACAGCGCGTACGAGGCGTAGCCGGCGATGCCGTAGGCCTCGGCGCGGAAGCCGTCCTCGCGCGCGTAGTCCAGCTCGGTGGTCAGGGTGAGCTTGTCGGTGGCCTTGTAGGTGACGACGACGTCGTTGTAGTAGCGCATCGCTTCGTTGGCGAACGGCGCGTTGTGCCGGCTGTCCTCGGGGCCCATGTGGGTCAGCGCGACGATGGTGAGCGTGCCGCCCGGCCCGTTGTAGCCGATGCCGGCGATGCCGCCCGGACGGTTGTTGTTGTCGCCGCTGCCGTAGCCGATCGCGGTCTGGCTGCCGCTGTCGATGCCGAAATAGACGTCGAACCGGTCCGAGACGTGCGCCGTGGCCAGCGCGCCGGTGTGCTTGATCGGCAGGCCGTAGTTGAAGATGTACGAGTGCGAGTAGAACGGGTTGGTCTTGGGGTCGATCAGCTCGTAGCCCAGCGGCGTCGGGTAGATGCCGGCCTTGAGGTCGAGCCCGCCGGCGAACACGCCGGGCAGCCGGACGGCCACGTTGGCGTTCAGCACGTCGATCTGGTTGCGGTCGTGGATCAACTGGTCGAACACGCCCAGCGTGTGCGTCACACGGGCATCCGAGCCGTACAAAAGTTGCAGGCTGAACCCGACATCGGGGCTGGTCGCCTTCGGGTCGACGTCGCGAGCGAGGGTGGCGAGCGCCTGGTTCAGCACCGGGCGGTTGCTGTCGTCGTCGAACAGGCGGCCGAAATTGCGCCGGTTGGCGGGGTCGTCCGGGTTCACGGTGATGCCGGCGTCAGCCTGCAGGTTCAACCGGATGCTGCCGGCCCAGGCGCCGAGGGTGGCCGGCGGCACGTATGGCTTGACGGCCGGCACGGTGCTCGGTGCGGGCGGGGTTTCGGTCTGGTTGGCCGGCGGGGTCTGCGCCAGGGTGGCGATCGGCAGGCACAGCGTGGCGCCGGCAGCCAGCAGGCAGGTGACGTTTCGCATCGAATCCTCGTCGTCTAGAGCGCGTCCGCGAACGCCTTTGGCAAGTTCGGGGCCAGGTCCTCGGCAATCATGTGCGCCCCGGCGTGCGCGCCGGCGCGCCCGTGCAGCCAGACACCGGCGGCCGCAGCCTCCCATGCCGGCATCCCCTGCGCCAGCAAGCCCCCGATCACACCCGAGAGCACATCGCCCGAACCGGCGGTGGCGAGCCAGGGCGGCGCCGAATCGTTGATCGCCACCCGCCCGTCGGGAGCCGCCACGACGGTGTCGGCACCCTTCAGCACCACCACCGCCCCGGTCAGCGCCGAAGCCGCGCGCGCCGCCGCCACCCGGTCGGGGCCGGACGGGCCGAAGACGCGCGCGAACTCGCCGGCGTGCGGGGTCAGCACGGCCGCGCCGCGCAGCCGCGCGGGCGCGGCCTCGCACAGGGTCAGCGCGTCGGCGTCCACCACCACCTGCCGCCCGGCCGCGAGCAGAACCGGCAGCGCCGCCGCCGCATCGTCGTGACCGAGGCCCGGACCGCACACC
>CAXTVL010000504.1:0-2476 GCA_964247515.1 uncultured Acetobacteraceae bacterium
GACGTGCAGGGCGCCCTGCATCCGGATGCTGCCGTCGTTGCAAAGCTTGACGAAGCTGCCGCTGGCGTGGACCAGCCACAGCTCTCCCACCGGCGCCGCCACCGCCCGCGCGGCATCGCTCCAGGCGCGGCCGACGATCACGCCGTGATCGCTCTCGCCCTCCTGCGCCAGCACCAGGACCTGATCGCCCGGGCTCGGCGGGCACGCCATGCCCCACCCCGCGCCGACCCATGCGCTCAGCACCGGAAGCCAGCCCGTCACCACCCCTTCCGGCTGCAACGCCACCCGCGCCGCACTGCGCGCCGGGTCGACGCTGGTGACGACGCCGAACCGGGCCTGTCCCGCGCTGCGGTCGAGCGCGGCGGCGTGCCCCTTCAGCGCGTTGAGGAAGCGTTCCATCAGAACGCCTCCAGGCCGGGCGAGGCGTTGCGCGCCCGCACAGTCTGGTGGAAGCCGTGCCTCGCATCGATGCTGCGCGACACCTCGTCCACCCAGTAGGTCTGGTCGAACGCGCTGGCGGTGCCCTCGACGCTCACCAGCATTCGCGCGTCGAGCAGCAGCTCGCCCGGCATCTCGGCCTCGACGACCCGCTCGTGCCGCGACAATTGCGCCAACTTGCGTTGCGCCAACTGCAACGCCGCGTCCGGCAGCAGGTCGGGCACCACGAAGCTGTAGCGCTGCACCGGCTCGCGCAGACCACCCAGGCCCAGCCCCCTGCGGCTGGCGCGCGCGGTCTGCGTGAAGCCTTTCGCGAGTTTGCTGTTCCAACTCTTCACTGTCACCTCGATGTCGCGCGCCAGCGTCAATGCCCGCTCCAGCCGCAGCGCCGTCACGTTCGCGGGGCCGGAAGCGGTGTCGCAGGGCCGCAACACGCCGCCCGGCGTCACCGCCAGCGGCGGGCGGAAATTGAGCGTGGCGCCGCGCACCCAGACGTCGAAGCCCTCGCGCCCGGCGAGCCCCACCAGCAGGTCCCATTCGGTGCTGGCGCGGCAGAACTGATCCAGCGTGATGTGGTCGTGCTCGAGCTGCCAGTAGCGGCCCACCGGCGTCGTGGTGGGCTGCGCGTCGCAGGCCAATCCGTGCCGTGCGGCCAGCAGCTCCGCGATCTCACTGGAAGTGCGGTTGGCGAACGTCTCCTGCGTGCGCGCCTCGATCAGCGCCGCGGTGCGGTCGCGCCCGTCGAGCCGTGCCAAGCCTGCCACCGGGTCGATGACGACCCTGTCGACCAGCCCCTGCACCAGGCTGGTGAAGCTGCCGCCGGCGAAGCCCACCTGCACGTCCAGCGTGCATTCTTCGAGCGCGCCCCAGAACGCGGCGCCCATCACCGGATCGGCCGCCAACGACACCGTGGCGTCGAAGCGGTCGGCGCCATAATGGTTGGTGTTGACCACCCGCGCCGACAGTGCCCCGCGCACCGGAACGCCGTCGGCCAGCACCAGCAAGCGCGGTGCCCGTGCCACGCTACTGCCGGACAATCCCGCCTCCCGCATTGGGATCGACCGGCGGCAGGCGCAGCGTGGTGAGGCCGCTCAGCACCGGGTCGGTGAGCCCGTTCAACTGCGCCACCAGCACCCATTGCGTCGCATCGCCCAGCCAGTCGAGCGCCACCCGGAACAGGGTGCCGCCGGCCACCGTCACGGTGCGCATGGCTCAGCCTCCCTGATCGACGAAGCCGGCCTGCGCCCGCGACGCGTAGCCCCGCGCCGCCGCGAGCTGGGCCAGCGCGCCGGCGTTGGTCACGGCGGTCCCGACATCGCCCGCGTTCGCCATCGCCGCACCAGCCACGGCCATCTGCCGCGCGATGCTGTCGTTGAGTTGGCCCAGCGCCAACGTGCCCGCCACCTGCGCCGCCGACCCAGTCAGGCCGAGCGCCGCGACGGCACCGCTGGCGTCCACGCCCGCGAACCCGGCGGCGCTCGCGAGATCGCCCAGCGCCAGGCCCACCACCGAGACCGCCGCCTGCGCCAGCACCGCCGCGTCGTCCACCAGCACGGTGCAGGACAGCCGGTACGGGATCCAGTTGGACCGCTCGTAGCGGGCCTCGAACTCCGCCACGACGACACTGTAGCTGAACGCGTCCCAAGCCAGCGTCCACACCCCGCCATCGCTGCGCATGATGTCCAGCAGCCGTGCCCGCAACGCCGCGTCGGGGCCGCTGAACGCGCCCGACCACTCGATCGGAGCGTCGTCGCGACCCATGCTGTCGATGATCCGGGCACCACCCGGCAACGTGTGCACCACCATGCGCTGCCGGCCGCCGAAGCCGATCCGCGCCGGCACCTCGAACGTGTCGAAGACGACGGGACCCAGGATCAGGACGGTCATGCTCAATGTCCCTGCAACGCGCCGGGCCAGGCGGCGCCCATCTGCGGGTCGAACGCCGTGCTGCCCGACGCCGGCCCCGACACCGCGCGCGCCAGCGCGTCTGCCATCCAGCGCCCGACCCTTGTGCCGTCGAGGAAAACGTCACCCTGCG
>CAXTVL010000505.1:0-2472 GCA_964247515.1 uncultured Acetobacteraceae bacterium
CCACCCGAGCCCCGGCCGCCCGGCCCACGGCGGCGACGTCGCGGCCCATGACCATGCGGGGGATGGCGGCGTCGTCGACGCCGGCCATCGCCGCGTCGCCGGTGACGCGCCCGTGGCGCAGCACCGTGACATGCGACGCGAGCGCCCGGATCTCGCGCAATTTGTGCGAGATGAAGATGATGGTGAGCCCGGCGGCGCGCAGGTCGCGCAGGCGCTCGAACAGCTCCCCGGTCTCCTGCGGCGTCAGCACCGCGGTCGGCTCGTCGAGGATCAGCAGCCGCACCCGCCGCGCCAGAGCCTTCAGGATTTCCACCTTCTGCTGGGCTGCCACCGACAGGCCGCCGACCACGGCGTCGGGCGCCACGTCGAGCCGGTAGCGCTCGGCCAGCGCCCGCACCTCGCGGCGTGCCGCGGCGCGGTCGAGCAAGGGGCCGCGCCGGCGCTCGCGCCCCAGCGTCACGTTCTCGGCGACGGTGAGCGAGCCGACCAGCGAGAAGTGCTGGTGCACCATGCCGATGCCGGCAGCGGCCGCCGCGCGCGGCGAACTTTCCGCCAGCGCCACGCCGTCGACCAGCACGCTGCCGGCGCTGGGTGCCTCCAGTCCGAACAGGATCTTCATCAGCGTCGACTTGCCGGCGCCGTTCTCGCCGCAAACCGCGTGGCACACGCCCGGCTCGACCGCGAACGAGACGTCGTGCAGCGCCGTGAAGCCGTTGGCGAACGTCTTGCTGACGTGGCGGAACGCCACCAGCGGCCCAGCCTTGGGCAAGTCGGACATCGGGGAGGTTACGGTCGGATCTTCGCGCGCAGCGCCTGCAGGTCGGCGGTGCTCATGCCGAGCGCGCTCGGCACCTTGATTTTCCCCGCCGCGATGTCGCTCGACGCCTGGGTCACGCGGGCGCGCAGGTCGGCCGGCACCAGCTTGCGGTAGACGTCGTTGTCGACCAGGCCGACCGCGCCCTCGGCGATGCCGAGCGATTCCTCGTGGCCCACCGGCAGCTTGCCCGCCATCATCAGGTCGACGGCGCGCAGCAGGCTGACGTCGACGCGCTTCAGCACCGAGGTGACGACACGGTCGGCGGTGATCGGGTCGGTGGCGCGGAAGATCGCCGATTGGTCGCTGTCCACGCCGATGGCGTAGCGGTGCGTGTCCTTGGCCGCCGCGAGCTGCCCGAGCCCCGCCTGCCCCGCCACGTTGAAGCCGATCGCGGTGCCGGTGCGGTACTGCGCCAGCGCCAGCTCCTTGCCCTTGGCCGCGTCGCTGAACGAGCCGACATAGCTCACCGCGACCTTCGCCGCCGGGTCGACCGCCTGCGCCCCGGCGGCGTAGCCGGTCAGGAAGTCGTTGATGACCGGGATGTCGAGCCCGCCCAGGAAGCCGAGCGACGTGCCCGGCGCGACACCGGCGCGGACCAGCCCCTCGCCCACCATGCCGGCCAGGTAGCTGGCCTCGTTCTGCTTGTAGGTGATCGAGTAGACGTTCTTGAACTCGCCTTTGCCGTAGTCCATCGCGGCGTCGTAGATGGCGAAGGTCTTCTTCGGGTTCTCCGGCGCCAACTGGCTGACGATGTCGGTCATCTGGTAGGTGCCGGTGACGATCAGGTCCCAGTCCTGCGCCGCGATGTCCTCGGCCGTCGCCTGCCATTTCGATTCGTCGTAGCTCATCTCGATGACCTTGGTGGTCACGGCGTCGCCGTACTTGGCCTTGACCAGCGCGAAGCCCTGGGCGGCGGAGTCGAAGAACGACTTGTCGCCCAGCGTGCCGTCGATCAGCAGCACGAGCTTCTTGGGGCCGGCGGCGAGCGCCGGGGCGGCCGATCCCACGACCAGCGCCAACACCAGCGATGTCGAGAGCGTGCGGCGGGCGAAACGCATGGCGGCCTCCGGTTGCGAGCGGGCAAGCGAACGCTAGACGGTTTCGTGCCGCGCGCAAATCGGTGTTGACGCTGCGGTCACGGCATGTGAGGAATTCTCCGCGTCCGGGGAAAAAATTGCATGCAGACGATGACCGGCGATCCCGGTCCGCTCGCCGAGGAGGAGGACGCGGCACTCGCGACCCGGGCGGCGTGGCTCTACCACGCCGGCGGGCTGACGCAGGCCGACGTCGCCGGCCGATTGGGCGTCACCAGCGCCAAGGCGCACCGGCTGATCGGACGCGCCACCCGCGCCGGGCTGGTGCGGGTGTTCGTCGAGGGGCCGATCGGCAACTGCATCGCGGCCGAACACACGCTGGCGGAGCGCCACCACCTCTCCTATTGCCGCGTGGTCCCCGACATCGACAACGCCGCACTGCCGATGCAGGCGCTGGGCATCGCCGCCGCGAGCTTCCTGCGCGAGACGCTGGCGCGCGGCCGGCACGACACGATCGGCGTGGGCCACGGCCGCACCATGGCGGCGGCGGTCCACTGTCTGCCCCGGATGCCGGCCCCCGGGCTGCGCCTGGTCAGCCTGCTGGGCGGGCTGCCGCGCCGG
>CAXTVL010000506.1:0-2467 GCA_964247515.1 uncultured Acetobacteraceae bacterium
GGTCGGGCGCGCCGTGGTCGGCAGCCTCGCGGAGTTCCTGGCGCGGCCGGGCGCGGCGCTGGTGCTGGGCTACGTGGCGCTGTTCAACCTGGGCGAGGCGATGGCCGGCGTCATGCTGGCGCCGTTCTACCGCCATCTCGGCTTCGACCGCGCGGCGGTCGCAACCGCGATCGGGCCGTTCAGCCTGTTCGCCAGCATGGCCGGCATCGGGCTGGGCGGCTGGCTGGTGGCGCGGCTCGGGCTCGGGCGCGCCATGGTCTCGACCGGGTTCTTCCAGATGGCGGCGATGGCGATGTACGTGGCGCTGTCACTGGCGCCGGGCGACCATCCGCTGCTCTACGTGACGGTGGTGGTCGAGACCTTCGCGCAGGGCCTGGCGACGGCGGCGTTCGTCTCCTACCTGTCCGGGCTATGCTCGACCGAGCACACGGCGACCCAGTTCGCGCTGCTGACCTCGGTGGCGCCGCTGGCCGCCAACACGCTGGGTGGTTTGTCGGGCTACCTCGCGGCGGCGCTCGGCTGGACCATGTTCTACGCGTTGGCGATGCTGGCGTCGTTGCCGGCGATGGTGCTGATGCTGGTGATCCTGCGCCGCCCCGATGCGGCAGCCGGTTCGGGATTGCCGCGGGCACATGGCCTGGTATGATGGCGTATCGAACCGGAGCAGTAGCATGAGCTTCGCCTACGAGCAGATCACCGAGGCGGAACCGGTCGAACTGTATCCAGCCGCTTCGTTCGCGCGCGCGCTGGGCGGTCCCTGGTACCTGACGCCCATGGAGCAACTTCACCGGCACTATCGGCCGCGCAGCTATTTCGAGATCGGGACATTCTCCGGCGACTCGCTGCGGCTCGCGTCGTGCGCATCGATCGCGGTCGATCCGAATTTCAATCTCTCGCAGAACGTGATGGCCGGAAAGCCGAGTTGCGCCTTGTACCAGTGCGGCAGCGACGCGTTCTTTGCCGAGCATGACCTGAAGGCCTTGTTCGGTCGGCCGGTCGACCTGGCATTCCTCGACGGGATGCACTGGTTCGAATACCTGCTGCGCGACTTCGCCAATACCGAGCGGCATTGCGCCAACAACTCGGTCGTCGTGCTGCACGACTGCATTCCAACCGACGTCTACATGGCGCGGCGTGATTTGCATGACACCGCGTCGCAGGCCCGCAGTCGCGAGCCGAGCTCATGGGCGGGAGACGTGTGGAAGGTCGTGGCGATCCTCAAGAAATATCGGCCGGACCTGCGCGTCCACGCGTTCGACGCGCCGCCGACCGGTCTGATCATGATCACCGGCCTCGACCCGGCCTCAACCACTCTGCACGACAACTATTTCGCCATCGTCGAAGAATTCGCCGAAGTGACGCTGGAGCGGGTCGGGATGCAGGCGTATGTCGACAGCCTCGACATGAAGCCGGCGGCGCTGCTGGAGACCCAGCACGAATTCTCGCGGCTGTTCTGGCGCTAGGCCACCGGCAGAAGACGGTAGCGGCGGGTGCAACCCACCCTTGCTCCGCCCGGATGAGGGTGGGTTGCAGCAACCCCACGGAGCAAACCCGGTGGACTACCCCCGCCCGGCGCGCCACAGGCGGTAGCGCCAGGCGAGCCACGCCACAGCGGCGGCCCCGAGCGCCACCGGCACCAGGATCAGGGCCAACCACAACGCCAATGCGCCGATCGCCAGCGCAGCGCTGATGGCCAGGACCGCCAGTGCCACCGCCAACACCCGCGCCGAGAGCGGCGGGCGCGCCGGCTGGCGGAACTGGCCGTCCGGTGTCATGTCAAGCAGGATTTGCTTTTCCATGCCCTATCATTGGCGCTGTCTGGCCGTCGCTTCAAGCGGGCCGCCGGTTGTCTTCTTCTCCATGAACACGCTCAACGCGCCGGCCGTGTGTTGTCGATTTGTCCGCTGGGGTGAGTCTCACCGCGCGAACACCGCGACCGCCTCGACGCGCGCCGACCACAGGAATTGGTCGATGGCATTCGACTGCGCCAAATGGTAGCCGGCCGCCCTCAGCACGCTGGCGTCACGCGCCAGGGCCGCCGGGTTGCAGCTCACGTAGACCACCCGCGCCACGCTGGAGGCCGCGACCTGGGGCATCTGCGCGGCGGCGCCCGCGAACGGCGGGTCGAGCACGATGGCGGCTGCTCCCGCCATCTCCTTGCTCGCCAGCGGCTGCCGCGCCAGGTCGCGCACGGCGGCCGTGACACGGCCTGACAGGCCGGCGCCGTTCGCGGCGGCGACCAGGCAGTCGACCGCGAGGCGGTCGCCCTCATAGGCGGCGACGCGGGCGTGCCGCGCCAGGGCGAAGCTCAGCGTGCCGACACCCGAAAACAGCTCGACGATCCTGGCCCGCGCCGGCAGCCGGCCCGGCAGGCCGGCCAGCACGGCGCCCACGATCGCGTCCTCGCCCGACTGCGACGCCTGCAGGAACGCCCCCGGCGGCGGCGCCAGCGGGACGCCGCGCAACC
>CAXTVL010000507.1:0-2458 GCA_964247515.1 uncultured Acetobacteraceae bacterium
CCCGCCAGCCGGGCCAGCGCCTGCGCCGTCACCGCGTCCGGTCCCTCGGTCGCGATGGCGAGCAGCGCCTCCGGCTCACGCAAGGCGAGGTCCGCCAGGTATGGGGCGTTGCCGCCCAGTGCCAGCAGCATGGCGCGGCCGGCCGGGTCGGCCGCCAGCGCCGCCGCGTCGCCCTCGGCCACGCCCTCCAGCAGCCGGCGCCCGGCCTCCCGGTCGGCAGGCTCCGGCCAGGTCGCGCGCTGCATGGCGGGATCGAGCATGAGGCGGGACGCTGCGCGTGAGCGCGCTGGCCGGTCAAGCGGCATGGGCTTCGGGACGGTTGCTGCGGCTGCTGGCACAGACGGCGCTGGGCCTCCTGCTCTCGCTGCTGCTCGTCGCGACGGCACTGGCATGGCGGCTGGCGCAGGGACCGCTCGACGCGCCGTGGCTGGCGCGTCGGATCGAGCGCGCCGCCGCCGCGAATGGCCATGCGGTGCGGATCGGGGCCGCGTCGCTGGCTTGGGACGGGTTCCGCGACGGCTCCGGTCAGCCGGTGCTGCTCCGCCTCACCGACAGCCATGCCAGCGGCATCACGGAGGCGCAGGTGGGCGAGGTGACGCTGGCCTTCCCGCTGGCCGGGTTGTTCGCCGGCGAGGTCGCTCCCGAGACCATCGCCATCGCCCACGCGCTGATACGGGTCCGGCGCCAGGCCGACGGCAGCCTCGCCTTCGGCAACGCCGCCGCACCCAGCCAGGCCGCCGGGTTCGACCCGGCCTCCGTGCTGCGCCTGCTCGTGCAGCCGGACGCCGCCGCCGACCCGAGACTGCCCGCCCAATTCGCGGCGCTACGGCACGTCCAGGTGCGAGACGCACAAATCGTCGTGGTCGACGGCCCCACGCTCGCCACGGCCGCGAGCGTTTCGTCCATCACGGCCGATCTCGACCGCGACCCACGCGGCGGCCTCGCCGGCCAACTCGACCTGCTGGCCCATGCCGGCGACCAATCGGCCAGGTTCACCGCGACCGCACGACCGCACGACGGCGGCCGCGCGACCGACGTGCAAGTGGCGCTGTCGGCGATCAACCCGGCCGCCCTCGCCCGGCTGTCGGCGACGCTGGCGCCAGGCGCGGCGCTCGACGCACCGGTGACGCTCGCCGGTAGCGCCGAGCTGGGGCCGGACCTGTCGCCCAGCCACTTCCACGCGACCATCGGCGCGGGCGCCGGGACCGTCCACGCCGGCCAGGGCACCGCGCCCCTGACCAGCGCCACCGTGACGCTCGACGGCACCCCGCGACGGACGAGCGCGACGCTGCGGTTGGTGACGGCTGCCCGGCCATCGGCGCCCACCATCTTCGACGGTCAGGTCGAAGCCACCCGGACCGCCTCCGGCTTCGACGCCACGGCGACGCTGAGCGTCGACCGGCTCGCGGCCGCCGACCTCGGCGCGGAGTGGCCGGCGGGCATCGGCGGCCCTGGGACCCGTCCGTGGATCACCGAGAACATCACCGCCGGCGAGCTGCGCGACGGGCACCTGAAGCTCGCGCTGCACATGCCCGCCGACCTGTCGGACGTGACGCTCGGCTCCATCGACGGCGCGCTCGACGGCCACGGCCTGACGGTCACTTGGCTGAAGCCGGTGCCACCAGTCGAGCATCTGGACGGGCGGCTCACCGTCACCGATCCCGACGTCATCGACATCGCGACCCAGGGCGGCGTGCAGGCCGGCGGCACCGAAGGCGGCGTGCGGCTCGGGCGTGGCCACGTCCGGCTCACCGGCATCGCCGGCCGCCACCAGCTCGCCACCATCGACGCCGACCTCGCGGGACCATTGGCCGACCTGTTGCGCACTTTGCGCCATCCCCGCCTCAAGCTGCTGGACCGGCAGAAAGTCACGCTGCGCGACCCGGCCGGCACGTTCACCGGCCACCTGAGCGTGGCGCACCTGCCGCTCGAGGCGAAGGTGTCGCTCGACGACGTGGCGATCGGCGCCCGCGCCCGCATGGCCGGCGTGCATCTGGGCGGCGTGGTCGCGGGACGCGACGTGGACCAGGGGGTGCTCGACGCCACCGCCAGCAATGACGGGCTGTCGATCACGGGCGCGGCACAGCTCGCGCACATCCCGTCACGTCTGCGGGTCGACCTGGATTTCCGCTCCGGCCCGCCGTCGCAGGTGACGCAGCGCGCCCATGTCACGGCGAGCGTCAGCGGCCGCCAACTGGCTTCGCTCGGCTTGCCCGCACAGGACGTCTTGTGGGGGCACCGCGCTGTCACGGTTGACGCCCGGGTGCAACGCGACGGGCGGACCGACATCGTGACCGAGGCCGACCTCGTGGCCGCCGCGATCACCGCCGCGCGCCTCGGCTACGCCAAGCCGGCCGGCGCGCCGGCGCGGGCGCATTTTGAGACGCGGCTCGATCACGAAACGCTGGTTGCGGTGTCGGACGTGCGGGTGCTGGGCCGCGACCTCGACATCGAAGGC
>CAXTVL010000508.1:0-2458 GCA_964247515.1 uncultured Acetobacteraceae bacterium
CCCCCCCGCCCCCCCGCCCCCGCCCGCCCCCCCGCGGCGCCGGCGCCACCATCGCGCGCGACCAGGTGACGCTGGAGGCGCCGATCCCGCGCCCGCCGCAGATGCGCGACTTCCTGTGCTTCGAGAAGCATCTGGTGCAGGCGTTCCGCCAAGCCCGCATCGTGCGCTCGCGCCGCTCCCCGGACCCCGAGCGGGCGCTGGCGGAGATGGAGCGCGACGGCGTGCTCGCGGTGCCGCGGACCTGGTACGAGCGGCCGATCTTCTACCACCCGAACCGGCTCGACGTGGTGGGCGACGAGGCCCACGTGGTCTGGCCGGAGTATTCGGCGCTGATGGATTTCGAGCTCGAGTTCGGCTGCTACGTGGGCCGCCCCGGCCGCGACATCGCCGCCGCCCACGCGCGCGGCCACATCTTCGGCTACACCGTCTTCAACGATTTCTCGGCCCGCGACGAGCAGACCTTGGAAATGCCCGGCCAGCTCGGTCCGGGCAAGGGCAAGGATTTCGACGGCTCCAACGCCATGGGCCCGTGCCTCGTCACCGCCGACGAGATCCCCGACCCGTACGCGCTCGCGATGGTGGCGCGGGTCAACGGCGAGGAATGGGGGCGCGGCAACACCGCCGACATGCGCTGGCGCTTCGAGGACTGCATCGCCCACGTCTCGCGCTCGGAGACGCTGCACGCCGGCGAGTTCCTCGGCTCCGGCACCGTGGGCGACGGCTGCGGGCTGGAGCAGATGCGCTTCCTGGCGCACGGCGACCTGGTCGAGCTCGAGGTCGAGGGGATCGGCGTGCTGCGCAACCGGGTGCTGCGGGGAGGCGGCCGATGACCGGGCACTCGATCGTCGGCTGGGCGCATTCGCAATTCGGCAAGATGCCGGGCGTGGACCTCGAAGACTTGATCGCGGGCGTCGCCGGCGGCGCCATCGCCGACGCCGGCCTCGATCCCGCCGAGATCGACGCGATCTTCTTGGGCACCTTCAACAGCGGCTTCTCGAAGCAGGACTTCGCCGCCTCGCTGGTGATGCAGACGCTGCCCGAACTTCGCTTCAAGCCGGCCACGCGCTGCGAGAACGCGTGCGCCTCGGGCAGCGCCGCGCTGTTCGCCGCGCGCGACTTCCTGGCCGCCCGCGACGCGCGTTTCGCGCTGGTGGTGGGCGTCGAGAAGATGAGCGACGCGACCGGGCCCGAAGCCTCCGACCACCTGCTCGGCGCCAGCTACCGCCGCGAGGAAGCCGACATCCCGGCCGGGTTCGCGGGCGTGTTCGGCCGCATCGCGCAGGGCTATTTCCAGCGATACGGCGACCAGTCCGAGGCGCTGGCCCGGATCGCCGCCAAGAACCATCGCAACGGGGTCGACAACCCGTACGCGCAGATCCGCAAGGATCTGGGGGTGGCGTTCTGCCGCGCGGTCGGCCCGGGCAACCCGCTGGTGGCGGCCCCGCTGCGGCGGACCGATTGCTCGCCGGTCTCCGACGGGGCGGCGGCGCTGGTGCTGCGCCGCGACGATCTGGGCCGCGACGTCGCGAAGTCGGTGCGCCTGCTGGCCTGCGCCCAGGCCAGCGACCTGCTGCCGATGTCGCGGCGCGACACGACCCGCTTCGAGGCCGGCGAGCACGCCTGGGCGCGGGCGCTGGCGGCGGCCGGGCTCGGCATCCGCGACCTGTCGTTCGTCGAGACGCACGACTGCTTCACCATCGCCGAGCTGATCGAGTACGAGACCATGGGCCTGGCGCCGCGCGGCCAGGGCTGGCGTGCCGCGCTGGAGGGCTGGACCGAGCGGGACGGCATCCTGCCGGTCAACCGCTCCGGCGGCCTAAAGGCGAAGGGGCATCCGGTGGGCGCCACCGGGGTTTCCATGCACGTGATGGCGGCGATGCAGCTCGCGGGCGAGGCCGGCGCCATGCAGCTCCCGGTCGCCGACCGTGGCGCCGTCTACAACATGGGCGGCTCGGGGGTCGCCAACTACGTGTCGATCCTCGAACGGGTGGCCTAGCCCCGGCGCGCCCCGGCCAGCTCCGGCCGTGACGCGCCGATCGCGCGCGGCTACTCCGCCGACGGGTCGATGGCGTGGGTGACGGCGCTGTGCGCGGCGCCCGAGGCGATGCCGGTCGGATCCACCATGCCCACCGTGGCGCCGACCGTGGTGCCGGCGACGTTGGCGCCCCAGTCCTTCTCGGCCTGCTTGACGTCGCCGCCCTGCACGGCGGTGTTGGCGGTGTCGAGCCCGCCGGAAATGCCGGAGGTGCCGACCTGCACCGCGCCCGAGACCAGCTTGCCCACGCCGGGCACCAGGCCCGCGGTGTCGGCCGCGAGCTTGCCGATGCCGCTGGCGATCTCGGAGCCGGTGTGCATCAGGCCGCTGGCCATGTCCTTGCCGGCCTGCTTGACGTCGCCGCCGCTCAGCGCCGCCTTGGCGACGCCCTCGGCGCCGGAGAGCCCGGAGGCGACCATGTGC
>CAXTVL010000509.1:0-2450 GCA_964247515.1 uncultured Acetobacteraceae bacterium
CAGCCGGGCGGCGTGGCCTCGATCGCCTCGAACACCGCGCTCGCCATGGCGAACACCCCGGCATCGCCCGACGACACCACCGCGACCTGCCGGCCCTGCGTCGCAAGCTCCAGCGCGTGCCGGGCGCGCTCCAGCTCGACCCGGTTGTCCGACCCGTGCCGCGCCTGGCCGGCGCGCTCCGGCACGCGGTCGAGATAGGTCGCGTAGCCCACGAGGTCGCTCGCCTGGGCCAAGGCGTCGCTCGCCTGTGGCGTCCGCATCTCGGCGGCACCCGGCCCGAGGCCCACGATGGCGAGCCGCCCAATCTTCCCGCGGGTCATCGCGCCCGCTGCCTGCCGGCCACCAGCACCAGCGAGAAATACGGCGCCGGCGCGTCGTCCAGCTCGGCCAGCCGCAGCGCGCGGCTGCCGGCCATGGTGCCGCGCTCCACGTACATGGCGCGTCCGGCCAGCCCGGCCTGGTCGAGCGCCCTGCGGATCTTCGGCAGGTTGCTGCCCACCTTCATGATCACCGAGGCGTCGCTGCCGGCCAGCCGGGCGGCGAGGCTCGCTTGATCGAGCGTGCCGGGCAGCACGGTCAGGATGTCGTCGCCATGCGCGATCGGCAGCCGCGCCTGCGCCCAGCAGCCGCTCATGCCGGTGACGCCGGGAGTGACCTCGCTCGGGAACTCGGCCGCCAGGCGGTCGAACAGGTGCATCGCCGAGCCGTAGAAGAACGGGTCGCCCTCGCACAGCAGCGCCACGTCCGACCCGGCGGCGAGCCGCTCGGCCAGGCTCGCGGCCGACTCCTCGTAGAACGCGCGCAAGGCGGCCTCGTAGCGCGGGTCGTGCGCCGAAAGCTCGGTCGTGTAGGGGTACTCGAAGCGCAACTGCTCGGCGCGCGGGTTGACGTGCTCGCCGGCGATGCGCCGAGCGTGGCCGACCCGCCCGCGCTTGGCGAAGTAGGCGATGACCGGCGCGGCCGCCAGCAGCCGAGCCGCCTTCAGCGTCATCAGCTCCGGGTCGCCCGGCCCCATGCCGACGCAGTGCAGGGTGCCGGATGCCGTTCGGGGGATCATTCGCGCTCGCTGGCCAGCGCGTTCACGGCGGCCACCGCCATGGCGCTGCCGCCCCGCCTGCCGCGCACGATGGTCCACGGCACCCGCCCGTCCGCCGCCAGCGCGTCCTTGGATTCGGCCGCACCCACGAAACCCACCGGCATCCCGATCACCGCGGCGGGCAGGGCTGCCCCGGCGTCGAGCAGTTCGAGCAAATGGAACAGCGCCGTGGGCGCGTTGCCGATCGCCACCAGCGCGCCGCCCAGACGCTCGCCCCACAAATCGAGTGCCGCGGCCGAGCGGGTGTTGCCGGTGCGCGCCGCCAGCGCCGGGGTCTGCGGCGCGTCGAGCGTGCAGATGATCGCGTTGCCGGCGGGCAGGCGCGACACGGTGATGCCCTGCGCCACCATGCGCGAGTCGCACAGGATCGGCGCGCCGGCCAGCAGCGCCGCGCGCGCGGCAGCGGCGAAGCCGGGGTGGAAGTCGATGCCGCCGGCGACGTCCACGTCGCCGCAGGCGTGGATGATCCGGACCGCGACGCGCGCCTCGTCCGGCGTGAAGCGCGCCAGGTCGGCCTCGGCGCGGATGATTGCGAACGAACGTCGGTAGATCGCGGCCCCATCGCGGATGTAGTCGCGCGCACTCATCCGAGGCACGCGGCGGCTTGGCGCGCGGACAGGCCGGGAAGGTCGGGCCGCCCCTCGCGCACCAGGCGGTAGCTGCCGTCCTCGCCAACCAGCGTGACGGAGGCCGGTCCCGGGTGCGCGCAGCGCTTGGCGCAGCCGGAGACGTGCAGGAACCCGTGCCATCCGGCATCGGCGAGTGCCGCCGCATCTTCCCGGGCGCTTACCGTGCCGCTGGCGCAGCCCGGCGCGCCGATACAGGCGGCCATCCGCAGGCGGCGGTCGGCGGGATCGACGATCAGGCCGAGGTCTGGCAACGCGTCGCGTATCCCGCCCAGCAGGACGACGCGCCAAGGGGTGAGCCGCAGCACGCCGTCGCCATGGCGCTCGGCGAGGTCGGCCAGGCGTTCGAGCGTGCCGGTGTCGGTCTGCCCGAACGGCAGGCCGAAGCCCCACGCGCCGCGTCCGGTGCCGGGATAGGCGACGAAGCCGACCGGGGCGGGCGCGGCACCGGGAGCATGGTCGCGCGGACGTCGTGTGCCGGCGGCGAGCGCCAGCGCGCGCACCCGCGCCACGGTGACGGCAACGGAACCCTCGTCAAGCCCAGTGCCGTCCGGTTCCGGTGACTTGCCTCCCAACTCGTCATGCGCGGGCTTGACCCGCGCACCCACGCGGTGCCGCCCCTCAGGCTGACCGACATTGGGCACGATACTCGCGGCGACCGGTGCCGCCGGCGTCGCGTGGATGGCCGGGTCAAGCCCGGCCATGACGTAACGTTCTGATTTGACTTC
>CAXTVL010000510.1:0-2416 GCA_964247515.1 uncultured Acetobacteraceae bacterium
GTTCCCCCATGCCGAGCCGGCCCGCCAGCGTCTCGACGTCACCCGCGTCGAGCGCGCCCTCGGCGATCAGCGCCAGCGCGCGGGCGACCGTGCCGGCGGTGCCGTGCCAGGCTGCGACCTGCGGCGAGGTCTCCGGCCGGCAGCGCAGGCAGGGGCGGAAGCCGAGCCGCTCGGCCGCGGCGGCGCTCGGCATGAACAGGATGTTGGCGGCCTTCGGCGGCCGCGCCGGGCAGATCGGCCGGCAGTAGCTGCCGGTGGTGCGCACGGCGGTGAAAAACCGCCCGTCGAACCGCGCGTCACGGGTCAGCAACGCCCGGTAGCAGGCGGTGTGGTCCAGGGGCGGATGATCCGGGGTCATGGCGCATCATGCCCCGGCCACGCCCGCCGCGCTCGCCGTTTTCGGACCTGGTAGCTACTCCGCCTTGCGGTGGCCGCGCCCGTGCTGCTCCTTGGTCAGCGCCGCGTTGCGGGCGGCGGCCTCCTTCTCGGCCTTGCCGGCGGTGGCCGAGCTGGTGCCCTCCGTCGTCGTGCCGTCCGCCTCGGCGCGCGAGCTGGCCGGCAGCGGCTCGCCCTTGTGCTGCTTGGGAGCGGGCGCGGGCCCGCCCTCCGGCACCGGGGCGTGGCCGGCGCCGGCCGGGGCGCGGCCGGCCATCCGCACTTCCTCGGCCTTCTGGGCCTGGGCCGAGCGGGCGGCGCTGCTGTCGTTGTCGGACTTGGTCTTCTCGTGCGCCATCGCCTGTCTCCGTCGGGAAGGCTGTGCAACGCAAGCCCGGCGCGGAGGATGCCTACGCCGCCACAGGATAGTCGGTGTAGCCCTTGCCGCCCTGGGTGTACCAGGTCTCCTTGTCGCCCTCCGCCAGCGCGATGTGCGCGGCCAGCCGGTGCGGCAGGTCGGGGTTGGCGAGGAAGCCGCGCCCGAACGAGATCGCGTCGGCGGCGCCGCGGTCGAGCGCTTCTCGCGCGGTGTCGCCGGCCATGTCCGAGTTGAGCACCAGCTTGCCCTCGAACAGCTTGCGGATCGCCGGCGCCAGCGGGTCCGACGTGCCGGCGTGGAACGTGCTGTCGGGGCCTGGCTCGCGCAGCTCCAGGAACGCCAGGCCGAGCGGAGACAGGCAGCGTGCCACCGCGTCGAACAGCGCCTGGGGATCGGAATCGTCGACCCCGGCCATCGGCCCGCTGGGCGACAGCCGCACGCCGGTGCGCTCCGCGCCGACGGTGCCGATCACCGCGTCGAGCACCTCGCGCAGCAGGCGCGTGCGGTTGTCGAGGCTGCCGCCGTACTCGTCGTCGCGGTGGTTGGAGCTGTCGCGCAGGAACTGGTCGATCAGGTAGCCGTTCGCCGCGTGCACCTGCACGCCGTCGAACCCCGCCGTCATGGCGTGGCGCGCCGCCCGCCGGTAGTCGTCGCACAGCGCCGGGATTTCGTCGCGGGCCAGCGGGCGCGGCACCACGTTGGCCTGCCGCCCGGCATAGGTGCGGGCCACGTTGGGCGCGGCCAGCGCCGACGGCGCGACCGGCAGCGCGCCGTCCAGGAAGTCCGGATGCACCTGGCGGCCCATGTGCCAGAGCTGCGCCACGATGCGCCCGCCCGCCTCATGCACGGCGTCCGTCACCACGCGCCAGCCGGCGACCTGCTCGGCGCTCCACAGCCCCGGCGCGAACGGCCAGCCGAGCCCCTGCCGGCTGATGCCGGTGGCCTCCGAGATGATCAGGCCGGCGCTGGCCCGCTGGGCGTAGTACTCGGCCATCAGCGGCGTCGGCACGAAGTCGCGCGTGGCGCGGCCACGGGTCAGCGGCGCCATGAGGATGCGGTTGGGCGCCGCGATGGCGCCGAACTGGATCGGATCGAACAGCGAGGACATGATGCGAACCCCTCAAGCCCGGAACGCGACGTCGTCGGCGTCCGTGACGCGGGCGATCATCGGCAGGATGCTGCCGACCGAGAAGGCGTGCATCTCGGCCGACAGGCTGGTGGTGGCGTCCTCGGCCACGACCACCTCGTAGCCGTGCTCGTAAGCCTGCCGGGCCGTCGACTCGACGCCCATGTTGGTGGCGATCCCGGCCAGCACGATCGCGGTGACGCCGCGCCGGCGCAACTGCACGTCGAGGTCGGTGCCGTGAAAGGCGCCCCATTGGTGCTTGGTGACGCGCAGGTCGCCCGGTTGCGCCAGGCCCTCGACCAGCACGCTCCAATCCGCCGGCAGCCCGCCCGGCGGTGCCGCGACCGGCCGGTCGACCGGCTGGCGCAGCGCGTCGCCGAAATCGGCGGCGAAGGCGACGTTGACCAGCACCACCGGGGCGCCGGCCGCGCGGAAGCGTCGCGCCAGCCGCTTCGCGGCCTCGGCGACGGCGGGCCCGGACCGCGGCGCCCATGGCAGGCCGACGATGCCGTTTTGCAGATCGATCAGGACCAACG
>CAXTVL010000511.1:0-2410 GCA_964247515.1 uncultured Acetobacteraceae bacterium
GGCCGCGATGGCGCCCTTCATGTCGACGGCACCCCGCCCGTACAGGACGCCGTCCTCGATCTCGCCGCCGAACGGCGCGTGGCGCCAGCCGCCCTCGCCCGGCGGCACCACGTCGGTGTGGCCGGCGAAGCAGAAATGCGGGCCGCCCGCGCCGCGCCGCGCGAACAGGTTCGCCGTCGCGCCGAACGCCAGGCGCGTCACCGTGAAGCCGATCCGCTCCAGCGCCGCCGCCAGCACATCCTGCGCGCCCGCGTCGGCGGGCGTCACCGAGGCGCAGCGCAGCAACGCCCGCGCCAGCGCCACCGGGTCGGCGGGCTCGACGCTCAATCGCGCAGCAGCTCGTTGATCGAGGTCTTGGACCGGGTGCGCTCGTCGACCCGCTTCACGATCACCGCGCACGCCAGCGACGGGCCGGGCGAGCCGTCCGGCAGCGCCCGGCCGGGCAGCGCGCCCGGCACCACGACCGAGTACGCCGGCACCCGGCCCATGAACACCTGGCCGGTCTCGCGGTCGACGATCTTGGTGCTGGCCCCCAGGAACACGCCCATCGCCAGCACGCTGCCGCGCTCGACCACGACCCCCTCGGCGACCTCGCTGCGGGCGCCCACGAAACAGTCGTCCTCGATGATGGTGGGGGCCGCCTGCAACGGTTCCAGCACGCCGCCGATGCCGGCGCCGCCGCTGATGTGGCAGTTGCGGCCGATCTGGGCGCAGCTCCCGACCGTGGCCCAGGTGTCGATCATGCTGCCCCGGCCGACATGGGCGCCCACGTTGACGAAGCAGGGCATCAGCACGACGCCGGGGGCGATGTAGGCGCTGGCCCGCACCACGGCGCCCGGCACCGCGCGGAAGCCCGCCGCCTGGAAGCGCTGCATGTGCCAGCCCTCGGTCTTGAGCGGCACCTTGTCGAACGCCGGCGCGCCGCCCACGCCCGGCACCGGCTGGCTGTCGTGCAGGCGGAACGACAGCAGCACCGCCTTCTTCAGCCATTCGTGCACCCGCCAGCCGCCGCCTTGGATCGGCTCGGCGACCCGCGCCTCGCCCGAGCCCAGCGCGTCGAGCGCCGCCTCGGCGCAGTCGGCGGCGACGATGCGCCAGCGACTCGATCGCGCGGACCTGCCGGCGATCCTGGTGTCCGGCTACGCCGACCCGGCGCTGCGCGAGGCGCTGCAGCAGGACGGCGCGATCCAATTCCTCGCGAAGCCGTACTCGCTTGCCGCATTGCTGCGGGCGGTGGCCGGATGCTGATTGTGCGTGACCAAGTTCGCTTTTTGTTCTATAGCCGCCGGGTTGCGTCCGATACGGCGTGACAGGCCCCATGCAATGCGCGCAGGCTGCCGCCCGCACCACGCCGCGTCAGGAGATCCAGGATGGAGAAGAACAAGGCGCTCGACGCCGCGATGGCGCAGATCGAGCGCGCCTTCGGCAAGGGCTCGATCATGCGCATGGGCGCCAGCTCCGGGATCGACCAGATCGAGGTGATCTCCAGCGGCTCGCTGGGCTTGGATTTGGCGCTCGGCATCGGCGGCCTGCCGCGCGGCCGCATCGTCGAGATCTACGGCCCCGAGAGCTCGGGCAAGACCACGCTGGCGCTGCACGCCATCGCCGAGGCGCAGAAGGTCGGCGGCACCTGCGCCTTCATCGACGCCGAGCACGCGCTCGACCCGATCTACGCCCGCAAGCTCGGCGTCGACGTCGACAACCTGCTCATCAGCCAGCCCGACGCCGGCGAGCAGGCGCTCGAGATCGCCGACACGCTGGTGCGCTCGGGCGCCATCGACGTGCTGGTGGTGGACAGCGTCGCCGCCCTGGTGCCGCGCGCCGAGCTGGAGGGCGAGATGGGCGACACCCATGTCGGCCTGCACGCCCGGCTGATGAGCCAGGCGCTGCGCAAGATCACCGGCAGTGTGGCGCGCAGCAACACGATGCTCATTTTCCTGAACCAGATCCGGCTCAAGATCGGCGTCATGTTCGGCAACCCGGAGACCACGACCGGCGGCAACGCGCTCAAGTTCTACGCCAGCATCCGCATGGAGATCCGCCGCATCGGCCAGATCAAGGACCGCGACACCGTGGTCGGCAACCAGACCCGGGTGAAGGTGGTCAAGAACAAGCTGGCGCCGCCGTTCCGGCAGGTCGAGTTCGACATCATGTACGGCGAGGGCATCAGCAAGGTGGGCGAGCTGGTCGATTTGGGCGTCAAGGCCGGCGTGGTCGAGAAGTCGGGCGCCTGGTTCAGCCACGACAGCCAGCGCATCGGCCAGGGCCGCGAGAACGCCAAGCAGTTCCTGCGCGACCATCCCGACATGTCCGCCGGCATCGAGAAGAAGGTGCGCGACCAGTCCGGCACGGTCGCCAACGCGCTGATGGTGCCGCCGACCGAGACGGAGGAGGCGGAGGCGGCGGAGTA
>CAXTVL010000512.1:0-2407 GCA_964247515.1 uncultured Acetobacteraceae bacterium
GGGTGAGGCCGCCCGCGGCCATGCCGGTGAAGTGCAGCGCGCAGATCGCCAATGTCAGCAGCGCGATCGCCGCGACCTGGCCCGCTCGGCCGCGCCCTGCGAGCGCCACCGGCACCGCCACGGCGGCGAACGCGCATCCGAGCCCGAGCGACGCCGCGACCAGCCCCACATCCCAGGACAGGAAGCCGGGGAACTGTAACGCCGCCATGCCGGTGTAGTGCATGGTGCCCACCGCGAGCCCCACGACGGCGCCTCCCGCCGCCTGGTCCGGCCAAGCGGCGCGGCGCAGCGCGATCCAAAACCCCAGCCCGGTGAGCGCCACCGCCACCAGCAACGACAGGCCGGTCAGCGGGATGTCGTAGCCGACCGGGACATGCGGTTCGAACGCCAGCATGGCCACGAAATGCGTGGCCCAGATGGCGAAACCGGCAGCCAGGGCGGCCCCCGCCAGCCAGAGCCGGCGCGCCCGGGGCGGCAGCGTACGCATGTGCCGCAGCAGGCCCAACGCCGCGTGCGAGCCGAGCACCGCGATCGCCGCGGCCAGCGCCACCAGGCGGAAATCGTGCTCGTGAGCGATGCAGGCGTAGACTCGGAACATGCGGTGCGGCCCCTGGTGACGGCCCCATCTACCGCCGCAATGCTGAACATCGGGTTACGCGCCCGGCTCCCCCGCCTGCGGTTCAGCTCTGCTTCGCCATGGCGCGAGCCGCGCCCGGCTGGCCATCCGGCGCGAATGGTGCTCCAAGACCCGCCGCGCGGGGCGAGGTCGAGGGGCGGCGATGGGTGGGGCGGACACGGTGATGCGGGCCGCGGCGTTCGTCGCCTCGCTGGGCGTCAACACGCATGTCGATTTCGGCGGCTCGTACGCCAACCTCGACACGGTGGCGGCCGCGATCCGCTATCTCGGGTTCCACAATTTGCGCGACAGCCCGCAAAACCCGGCCGACCTCGGCCGCTGGCCGGCGCTGGCCGCCGCCACCGGGGCGAAGTTCGCCGCCTACATCCCCGAAGCCTCGCCCGCCGGCATGGCGGAGGCGCTGGCGCTGATGCCGGCGCTGCACGCGAAGGGCGTGCTGAACTTCGTCGAGGGCGGCAACGAGGAGGACGATGCCTACGCCGCCCATCTCGGCAACACGCTGGCGATCACCGCGCGGTTCCAGCAGAAGGTGCACGCGATGGGCCAGCGCCTCGGCCTGCCGGTCATCAACATGAGCTTCGGCGCCGGCTGGACGGCGGCGAACGACTGGCACGGCGACTACGACAAGGTGGGCGACCTCAGCGCCTATGCCCAGTACGGCAACGCGCACACCTATCCCAACCCGCCCGACGGCGCGCCGGCCGGCGCCATCCGGCAGCTCAACGCCGACGCGAGGCTGGCCGCCGCCTCGCTGCCGGTGCTCACCACCGAGATCGGCTGGGACGAGAACCACGGCTTCGCCCAGTCCGACATCGCCCGCTGGGCGCTCGACGCGGCGCTCGACGGGGCACGCGACGGCACGCTCAAGACCTACTTCTACGCGCTCTACGACGACGGCTCGGGCAAGTTCGGCCTGATGCACCCGGACGCCAGCCCCAAGCCGGCCGGGACCGCGCTGCACAACCTCACCCGCCTGATGGCCGACCCCGGCCAAGCCGCCGCGAGCTTCGCGACCGCGGGCCTGGCCTACACCCTGTCCGGCGCCACGGATTCCGACAACACGCTGCTGTTGCAGAAATCCGACGGCAGCCACTGGCTCGCATTGTGGAACGAGAAGGCGCGCTCGCCGCACCCGGTCACGATCACGCTGCCGCACGCCGCCGCCGCGCTGCGGGTGTTCGACCCGCTGACCGGCACCGCCCCGACGCGGAGCGCCGCCCACGCCGCCAGCCTGGAGGTGAGCCTGCCCGACCACCCGCTGCTGGTCGAGATCGCGGGCGAGGCACCGTGACCGGGTGCTGCGCGGCGTGGGGCACCGCTCCGTCCGGTTTATTTTATCGAACGAGATCAAAGGTTAACGCCAGGATCGGGCGAGGCACGGTCACGACGAATCAGACGTCGCCGATGGCGCTCTGGTCCGGTCTGGCGCCATCCAGCAGCCCCGCCGCCTCGCTCTCGTCCTTCAACGCGACGCCGCTCAGCCCGCGCGCCCGCGCCGCGCACAGCAGCCAGATCAGGCGCGCGGCCGCCGCGTCGTACGGCAAGCCCTCCGGCCGCACGTTGGAGACGCAGTTGCGGCCGGCGTCGGTGGTGCGTCCCGGCACCGGCGCCCAGGTGACGTAGACGCCGAGGCTGCTCGGCACCGACAGGCCCGGGCGCGCGCCGATCAGCACCGCGACCGCGCGCGCCCCCAGCGCCGCCGCCACCGCGTCGCCCAGCGCCACCCGCGCCTGGGTCGCGATCACCGGCGTCGCCACGCGGAATCCGTGC
>CAXTVL010000513.1:0-2403 GCA_964247515.1 uncultured Acetobacteraceae bacterium
TCCGCCGGTTCGTGCGGCGGATGCTGTTCCAGACCATCCACGACGTCTCGGTCATGCTCGACCGCGAACGGGTCGGGCGCGAGGCGACCCTTCACCGGCTTTCCATCGGCTGCGCCGCCGGAGCCTTGACCAGTTCCGCCCGACTGCGGGCGTTGTGGACAGCCAGACGATCAAGGCTGCGCATGGCAGGGCGCGCGGATACGACGCGGCGAAGAAGACTGTCGGACGCAAGCGCCACGTCGCGTTGGACACCGACGGTCGCCCGCTGATGGTCAACCTGACAACGGCGGACATCTCCGACAGCACGGGCGCGCAGGCGATCCTCGATGGCGTGCGCAAGCGGTGGCCGAGGCTCAAGCGCCTGTTCGCCGACGGCGCCTGTGACCGCACCAAACTGGTCGCGCCGCTCTTCTTGCCGGACCGCTCGCGCGGTCGTCATGCCAGGCCCGGGCGGCCGCGCCCGGTCCGTTCCGCCGCCAATGCGGGCATGTGCCGGGCGCGCTGCCCATGGCGGTGCAAGACGTGGTAGTATTGTTGCGCTATCATACGGAGCCGCCATGATCCGCGTCCTGTCGTTCCTTCCGTTGCTGGCCTGCCTGGCCGGGCTCACCGGCCCCGCGCGCGCTGGCGCCGTGCTGGTGATGAACTCCGCCGCGGCCTCGCTCAGCGTGGTCGACCTTGCGACCCGCCAGGAGCTGCGCCGCATCCCGGTGCTGCGCGAGCCGCACCATTGGGCGCTGCGGCCGGGCGGGCGCGAGCTGCTGGTGGGCGACACCGGCGGCAACGAGCTGCTGGACCTCGATCCCACGAGCTTCGCGCTGCTGCGCCGCATCCCGGTGGCCGACCCGTATCAACTGGGCTTCAGCCCGGACGGGCGCGTGCTCACGGTCAACGGCATCGCCCGCAACCAGGTCGACGTCTACGACGCGGCGACGCTGAAGCTGCTGCACCGCTTCCCGCTGGCCTCGATGCCGAGCCACCTCGATTATTCGCCCGACAGCTCGATGGTGTTTGTGAGCCTGCAGGGTACCGACAAGCTGGCTGCGATTGACCTGCGCGCCATGCAGGTGCGCTGGACCGCGCCGGTCGGCCACACCCCCGCCGGCGTCATGTGGCACGACGGCCGCGTGCTGGTGGCCGACATGGGGACCGACTTCTTCGCCGTGGTCGACCCGGTGGACGGCCGCGTCGAGCGGCGGGTGCATACCGGGCGCGGCGCGCACACGCTGTTCCTGTCGCCGGACCGCAAGCTGATCTGGGTCAACAACCGGGTCGAGGGCTCGACCTCGATGGTCGATGCCGCGACGCTCAAGGTGCTGCGCACGTTCCCGTTGCCGAGCGGGCCGGACGACATCGTGTTCGCGCCGGACGGCCGGCTGTGGATCACCCAGCGCTTCGCGCGCACGCTCGCGGTGCTCGACCCCGCGACCGGGGCGATCGAGCGGGCCGAGGTCGGGCGCTCGCCGCACGGCATCTTCCTCAACGCCACGGCGCACTGACCATGGACGGCTCGCTGATGGACGCGCTGACGCTGCCGTTCGACGCCGCCGCCGGGTGGCTGCAGGTCCACGCCGTCGTGCCGTTGCTGTATTGGCTCGACCAGATGCAGTGGGAGGATCTGGCGTATGGCTGGACGTTGTTCGCGGTCTACGGGTTGGCACAGGTCGTCGTCACGTTCGCGGTCTGCCTGCCGCTGGAGCGCTGGCGGCCGGTCGAGCGCTGGCCGGACCACAAGGCGGTCGTGGTCGACGTTCTGTACACGCTGATCGCGCGCGTGGGATTGCTGCCACTGGTGACGTTCGTGGCGTTCTACCAGTTGCAGGTGGCGCTCGGTGGCTGGATGGCCGACCGCGACCTGATCCCGCCGACGCTGGAGCGGCTGGTGCCGGCCTTGCTCGGGCACCCGGCGCTGACCTTCTTCCTCTACGTATGCATCCTCGACTACGCCGATTACTGGCGTCATCGACTGTCGCACGCGTTCCGCTGGTGGTACGCGCTGCACGCGTTGCACCACGCGCAAGTGCAGATGACGTTCTGGTCCGATGACCGCAACCATTTGCTCGACGAGGTGATCGGCTTCGTCTGGTTCACCGTGATCGCGTTGGCGATCGGCATCCCGCCGATGCAGTTCCCGCTGCTGGTGCTGCTGCTGCGCCTGCTGGAGAGCGTCTCGCACGCCAACGCGCGGGTTCGGTTCGGCTGGCTGGGTGAGCGGCTGCTGATCTCGCCGCGCTTCCATCGGGCGCACCACGGCGTGTTGGCGGCCGGCCAGCGGAGCTGCAACTACGGCGCCATCCTGCCGTGGTGGGACATGCTGCACGGCACCGCCGACTTCGACCGGGCGTATGTCCGCACCGGCGACCCGTCGGCGGAGCCGGCGCTGGTCAGCGGCGGCTACCTCGC
>CAXTVL010000514.1:0-2394 GCA_964247515.1 uncultured Acetobacteraceae bacterium
GTAGTCCCAGGTGTAGATACCGGTGTCGTGGCCGTCGTCGAACACCAAGCGGACCGCGTAGCGACCGACCGGCTCGATCGCCTTGATGCCAACCAGCCGCTTGCCAGGCACCGTCTTGCGCTCCGCCGGGCTGTGGCCCTGCACCTCGGCGCTCGGGCTCTCGACCCGCAACAGCTCGGCGGGCAAGGCGTAGCGCGCGCCAGCCCCGAAATCGACATCGAGCCGGCGCGCCGCGCGGTTGAGCCGGATCTCGACCGGCGGCGTCACGCGTCGTCCAGCGGCCGCGCCTCGTCCGGCAGCATGATCGGGATGCCGTCGCGGATCGGGTAGGCCAAGCGGGCGCTGCGGCTGACGAGTTCGCCCGCCGCGCGATCGTAGGTCAGTGGGCCCTTGGTGACGGGGCAGACCAGTATCTCGAGCAGCCGCGGATCGACCGCGACCGCGACGGGAGTCTCGGGCGGATCGTCCATCGCGCGGATCCGGTCAGCTCGCCCGCGACGGCGGCGTGCCGTCGTCGAAATCATGCGCGTCGATCGCCAGCAAGGTCAGCAGCGCCTGGGCGCGGTCGGCCGGACTGTCGGCTTCCAGCAGCGCCTGCTTCTCGGCGGGCGCGAACGGGCACACCATCGCGAGCGTCACCACCAGCGACTCGTCCTCCATCTGCTCGATGGCATCCCAATTGGCCTCGAAGCCGCGGCGGGCGAAGTAGGCGCGCAGCGAGGCCAGCAATTCGGTGCGGTCGAAGCCGGAGCCGCCGCCATGGACGTCGAGGTCGTCGACGAACGCCGACAGGTCGGCGCGCACCCGCCGGTAGCCGCGCCGGCGCGGCAGCTCCTCGATGATCGAATATCGCGCGACGCCGGTCAGCGTGATCAGGAAGCGGCCGTCATCGGTCTCGCTGAAGCTCGACAGGCGGCCGAGGCAGCCGATGCGATACAAGGCAGGACCGCTCGGGCCGCTCGGCAGCGACGGGTTGGGCTGCACCATCCCGAGCAGCCGCCCCTGCGCCAGGGCATCCTCGGTCATCGACAGGTAGCGCGGCTCGAACACGTTGAGCGGCAGCCGTCCGCGCGGCAGCAACAGCGCGCCCTCCAACGGGAACACCGGAAATTCGCTCGGCAGCCCATGATCGGGCATGGAGGTCGGGCTGGACGCGCTACGCGACATCAGCTGAACAGCAATGCGGACAGCTTGCGCCGCGCCGCCATCGTGTCGGGGTCGGCGACGCCCCACGCCTCGAAGAACTTCAGCAATTGCAGGCGCGCGGCGCCCTCGTTCCAGTCGCGCTCGGCGCGGACGATGCCGAGCAGCGCGTCGGCCGCCTCGGCACGGCGGTCCATCGCGTTGAGCGCCGTGGCCAGTTCGTAACGCGCGGCGTGGTCGCCAGGGTCGGCCGCCAGCCGGCGCTCGAACTCGGCCAGCTTGCCGCGCGCCTGTGCCCCTTCCTCGGCGAGCAGCAACGCGCTGCGGGCCCCCGCGACCTCGGCGTGCTCGGCGATCTTGGCGGGCACCTGCGCCAGCGCGTCCTGCGCCTGATCGGTTTGGCCCAACGCCAGCAGGGCCCGCACCATGCCGCCCCATGCGTCGGGGTTCTCCGGCTCCTGCTCCAGCAGCGCCGCGAAGGTTTCCGCCGCCACGTCGGGCTGCCCCGCCTCCAGCGCCGCGCGGCCCTCGGCCAGCAGGTCGGCGCTGGGCATCGAGCCGCCGGCAAGCTTGAGCAGCGCCTCGACGAAGCGCTTCAGCTCGGCTTCCGGCAGCGCGCCCTGGAACAGGTCGGCGATCTGCCCCTGCCAGAACGCCGCCACGGTCGGGATCGACTGCATCGGCAGGCCGAGCTGGGTCAATTGGCTGACCAGCGCTCGGTTCTGGTCGACGTCGATCTTGACCAGCTTGATCCGACCGCCGGCGCTGCGCACCACGCGCTCCAGCAGGGGGGTCAGGGTCTTGCACGGGCCGCACCACGGCGCCCAGAAATCCACCATCACCGGAATGGCCCGCGACGCCTCGATCACGTCCTGCATGAAGGTCGCCTGCGAGCCATCGACCACGACCGCCTCGGGCGACAGCGCCCCGCCTGGGCGCGGCCCGTCGCTCGCGGTTATCCTGGTGCCCGGGCCGGCCGGCGGCGGACCGGGCCGCTTTTGGCCAATCAGCAAATCGTCCATCGCTTTATCCTCGGCAACTCGGCTGGTGTGGCGTTATACATCGTATAGCGGGGAAATGGCACAACCCGTGCAGTGCAGGAGTTTGCCGTCCCCCTTGCCGGGGTTTGCAATCGGCGTCGAACGCGGATAGATACCGCGTGTCGTGGAGCGCGGGCGTAGCTCAGGGGTAGAGCACAACCTTGCCAAGGTTGGGGTCGAGGGTTCGAATCCCTTCGCCCGCTCCAGATTT
>CAXTVL010000515.1:0-2373 GCA_964247515.1 uncultured Acetobacteraceae bacterium
GCCGACCAGCACCAGGCGCAGTTGCAGGCGCACGGCCTGACCGCCATCGGCCTCGAAGTGAGCAACAGCGTCGTCACCGCCCAGGGCCAGATCGACCCGGCGCTGGCGCCGCGACTGCACGAGGTCGAGCTGTGGTTCGACCACCGCTTCGGCGAGAACGCCGTGTTCATCTCGCAAGTCTCGGCGCACGCGCCGCGCCGGTTCACCCTGGCGATCGACGCCGTATGGTCCGGCTCCGAGCCCAACGTCGTCATCCACGGGCAGAAATACTATGTCGGCGCCAGCCTGCCCGGCGGCGCCACCATCGACCAGATCACCCAGCGTCAGGTGCTGGTCAGCCAGGAGGGCCAGCACTACGCCGTCGACTACTGAGGCGCCGCTACTGGTGGGTGAGCTGGGCGGCCGGCGCGGGCTGCGGGAACTCGGTCTTCTGCGCGCTGGCGCCACGGTAGACGATCACCGAACCCGGCGCCGCGTCGGCGGATTTCGGCGGTGACAGGGCGGAAGCCGCCTGTTCCACCAGGTCGAGGAAGTGGGGCGGCCCCGAGGCGATCAGGCTGTCGGTCCCGGCCAGGCCGCGCAACGGGAAGCGTTGATCGGAGATGCCGCCCGAGTTCAGCGCCGCCTTGAACGCGTCGGACAGGTCGCGCGGCATGGTGATGAACTTGGAGGCGTCCTCGCTGCCGGCGCTGACGTAGAGCTTGAAGCCGTCATAGTACCAGTCGAGCCCGTAGCTCGCGGCCAGCGCGTCGAGGAAGCGGCGCGGCGAGGTGGTCGTGACCCGGCCGCGGACGCGCCCCTTGACCGCGTCGCTGAGCTCGATGCGCAGGTGCATGTTGCTGCCGAACTGGTGCAGCACGTCGCGCAGGTCCTGGTCGATGACGGCGTAGTTGTACGGCCGCTCGCCAAGCTTCAACTCGGCGCCTCGGGCGCTGCCGGCGACGCCGAGGCCGGCCAGCATGGCGCAGAGCACGGGAACGCTGCCCCAGGTGCCATTCGATCGGGTGTTTGTGCGGGGATTTGCCAATGACCTGCTCCTTGCGTCCAGCGATCCGCTCCAGCGCTTAGTCGGACCCGCGCCCTCAGGCTGTGCGCAACATCACAGACCGTGCCCGGCCTGGCAACCTAAACCCCACTCGAAACACGAGGTTCGCATGTCGATCGCTCCAGGACTGACAGCGGTGTTGCCGGTCAACGCCCCAGGCTTGCAGGCCCCAGGCTTGCAGGCGCCCGCGAGCGCTTCGCCCGGCGATTTCGCCTCCGCGCTGCGGGGCAGCGTGGATGCGGCGCCGCAGGCCCCGATCGCTCCCGCCACGCAACCGGGCGCGGCGTACCGGCCGGGCGCCATCGCCCCCAGGAACACCTTGGGCGACCAGGTCCTAGGCGGCCTGGAGAAGCTCGGCCGCAGCGTCGAGGCCATGCAGGGATTGGGCGCGCCGGGCGCCATGGAGAAGTCGATCGCCGCGAAGACCCGAGGCGCCACCGACCTCGCCGCGAAATCCCCCGTCGCGGGCGGCCCGGGCGCCGGTGGCGCCCCGCGCCCCGGGCCGCAGCCGGACAAGGCCGGCGACCCGGTGAACCAGATGCGCGAGCTCTGGGCGACCAGCATGCGCGACCAGCGCCAGAGCTACTCGCTGATGTGCGACTTCGAGCTCATCTCGCAGTCCTCGCAGTCGATGCTGAAATCGCTGAAGAGCCTGCTGACCCAAGGGGGCGGGTGATGCGCCGGGCAACGCTGCGCGCGGCGGCGCTCTGCCTGGCGCTGCCGCTGCTGGCGGGCTGCAAGGCGCAGCTCTACAGCGCGCTGTCCGAGAGCGACGCCATGGACATGGTCTCGATCCTGCTCCAGCACGACATCGCCGCCGACCGGGTGGTCGCGAAAGACGGCACCAGCACGGTCGAGGTCGACGACGGCCACATCGCCGACGCGGTGCGCCTGTTGCAGGCCAACCGCTACCCGCGCACCGCCTACGCCACGATGGGCGACGTGTTCGAGCAGAAGGGCATGGTGTCCTCGCCCACCGCCGAGCGCGCGCGGTTCATCTACGCGCTGAGCCAGGAGCTGTCGCGCACCCTGGGCGGCATCGACGGCGTGCTGACCGCGCGGGTGCACATCGTGCTGCCGGACAACGCGCCGCTCGAGGGCGACAGCCAGCCGGCGGCGGCGGCGGTGTTCATCCGCCACGACGCCGAGACGCCGATCGTCAAGCTGCTGCCGCAGATCAAGATGCTGGTCGCCAACAGCATCGAGGGTCTGTCGTACGACAAGGTCTCGGTGGTGCTGCTGCCGGTGCCGCGCCCGCCGATGCCGAAGCTGGCGCCGCCCGCCACCAGCGCCTGGTCGCTGCTGGCCTGGCTGATGGCGCTGGGCTG